>DASZVM010000287.1:0-2805 GCA_035547295.1 Puia sp.
GACCCAAAAGCAGGGACAGGTGCAGCCCGGCAGCGGAGGCGGACAGCAGGGAGGAGGCGGACAGCAGGGAGGCCGTGGCCGGGATGATAAGGATAATAAGAACCTGCCGCCTTCCGGGGGGCGTCACAGACGCAGATAAGACGCTGAAAAAGACTGCAATAATTGTTAAAATTTTTTGTGGGAGAACCACAATAATCTCTACTTGTTAATTTTATAGACCCTTTGTATTTTACGAGGGTTAAAACTCTACAACTATGGCACTTTTTGAATCCGGAAATCCAACCCTATCGGAAAAGATATTTAGTAAATCAATGGGTGAGGCCAGCTATGGGCAAATGACTGTAAGGGGGGCCATCCAAAAATTCGGCTTCCTGCTTTTGATGGTGATAGCGGGTGCGGCCTATACCTGGAAATTATATTTTGAAGGAGCGTTCCCTACCATGATGACCTTTTTCTGGGTCGGTCTGATCGGGGGACTTATTGCCGCCTTTGTCATTATGTTCAAGCCTGAGTGGGCTAAATACCTGGCTCCGGCCTATGGGTTGCTGGAAGGGTTTGTCGTCGGCGGTCTCTCAGCGATAGTGAATAATTCCGTGCAGGCTAAGTATCCGAATATCGTGCTGCAGGCGGTGCTGTTGACCTTTGGGGTCGCTTTTGCTATCTTCCTGTTATACAATTTCAGGATCATCAAGCCGACACAGAAGTTCAAGGCGATCATCATTTCTGCGTCTTTTGGGATATTGTTGTTATATCTGGTGACCTGGATACTGGGCATGTTTGGTGTGAACATGTCGTTTATGAGCTGGAATGATGCAAGCCCGCTGGGTATCGGTGTCAATTTATTTGTGATCGCGATTGCCGCGTTGAGTCTCGTCCTGGACTTTGAGCAGATTGAGGTAGGTGAGCAGATGGGTGCGCCGAAATATATGGAATGGTATGGAGCGTTTGGTCTGCTGGTGACGATGATCTGGCTGTATATCCAGATATTGAAATTACTGAGCAGGTTTGCGAGCAACAGGAACTAAACGAGAGAAATCCTTATAGTAGAAAGGGGCCGTATGGCCCCTTTCTATTTAAAACCCATCTCCATCAAACAAGTTGCCCAGTCCTCCCAGGATACTGCCTTCTTCGCGGCGATGTCCCAGTTGGGGGCTGTATTGGATGATCCGGCTGGCCAGGCGGCTGATGGGCAGGGATTGCAACCATACTTTACCGGGGCCCCGCATGACGGCAAAGAACAACCCTTCACCGCCAAACATCCAATTGCGGATACCACGGATAAATTCGATATCGAAATCGACGGAAGGTTGGAAAGCGACTACACAGCCGGTGTCCACTTTTAACAGCTCGCCAGGCTGCAGCTGCTTCTCAATAATATATCCGCCGGCGTGTACGAAGGCCATTCCATCTCCTTCGAGCTTTTCCATGATAAAACCTTCTCCTCCGAATATGCCGGTGCCCAGCTTGCGTTGAAAGGCGATACCGATGCTGACACCTTTTGCGGCACAGAGAAACGCGTCCTTTTGTGCGATGATAGTCCCACCCAGCTGTTGCAGGTCCAGCGGAATGATCTTGCCTGTATAGGGGGAGGCAAAGCTTACTCTTTTCTTCCCTTGTCCAATATTGGTAAAGGCTGTCATAAAAAGGTTCTCTCCCACCAGCACTCTTTTACCGGCATTCATCAGCTTGCTCAGGAGGCCGCCTTGCTGGGCCTGGGTGGAGCCGTCGCCAAATAAGGTTTGCATCTGGATGCCGTCGTCCATCATCATAAAACCGCCGGGCTCGCCGATGACTGTCTCTCCGGGGTCCAGTTCCACTTCGACGAATTGGAGCTCTTCGCCAAATATCCTGTAATCTATTTCGTGATTGCTGCGCATAATATTTGTTTTTTGTGAAATTAATTTGATTTGACCAAAAAGCCGCCCATCAAATGATGGACGGCTTCCTTAGTTTTTCCAGGCTATACAACAGGGCCATTCTGAAGGAGGTCCGTTCTTATGTAAATTCTTAACATTCGGTTAAAACCAGCTGCCTATCCAGGCTTCGCCTACTTTTCCGCCCAGCTTTCTTCTTCTCCTCGCTTTTTCGAAACTGTGGCGAAGGATCGTTATGAACATCAGGAGCAGGAAGATCACTGTAAAGGGCGGGATGCCCAAGAAAGAGATCCATTTACCACCCCAATGGCGGCGCATGGGTCTTCTCAATCTTTCAGCGATGACATACATGCTCGGCACGATCACCAGCGTCATGAAGAAGGCGAATGCGAGACCGAAAATAATGGTCCAGGATAAAGGTTTCCAGAATACAGCGTTATCGCCGCCGAAATAGATGTGAGGGTTCAGCTCTGAGAACAAGGTCACGAAATTGATGTTGAACCCTACGGCCAGCGGAATAAGGGCCAGGATGGCGGCCATAGCCGTCAGCAGCACCGGAATGATACGGGTCTTGCCCGCTTCGATGGCTGCCTCGCGTGTCTTCATTCCCCGTGCACGAAGCTCATCCGTAAATTCTATCACCAGGATACCGTTCTTCACAACTATACCAGCCAGACCGACGATGCCCAGGCCTGTCATGATCACGGATACTTCCATTTTTGTGATGGCGAATCCAAGGATAACCCCGATAACACTGAAGAGTATCTCTGTCAGGATGATCACGGATTTGCTTACCGAGTTGAACTGCAGGACCAATATCAGCAGGATGGCCATCAGGGCGATGATCAGGGCTTTGAACAGGAAGGCGCCTGTCTCTGCCTGCTGCTCACCTTCACCTGTTTGCTTGATCGTTACGCTTTCCGGTTTCTTT
>DASZVM010000288.1:0-6823 GCA_035547295.1 Puia sp.
GGTCTCTCCCATCTCAAAGAATTGGGCGTTACCCATATCCACCTGCTGCCGTTTTTTGATTACAGTTCCGTGGATGAGAGCCGTCCCGGCACCCCTCAATACAATTGGGGCTACGATCCCCTGAACTACAATGCACCGGAAGGCTCCTACAGCACCGATGCGGCCGACGGTATAAAAAGGATAAAAGAGCTCAAGAAAATGATCGCGGCCTTCCATCACAACGGTCTCGGGGTGATCATGGACGTGGTATACAATCATACATCCCTCGCAGAGGCTTCCGCTTTTAACCAGCTGGTCCCCGGCTATTACTACCGTCATACCGCCGACGGCCGCTATTCCAATGCCACTGCCTGCGGTAACGAGACCGCAAGCGAGCGGCCCATGATGCGGAAATTTATGCTGGAAAGCATCCTGTACTGGGCAAAGGAATATCACATCGACGGATTCAGATTTGATCTGATGGGCGTGCACGATATTACAACGATGAACCAGATAGCGGATGCGTTAAGACAGATAAACCCCGGCATGCTGCTGTATGGAGAAGGATGGACGGCAGGTGACAGTCCTTTACCCGATTCACTCCGCGCGTTAAAGAAGAATGTCAGCAGACTGCACAATATTGCGGTGTTTGGGGACGAGCTCCGCGATGGCATCAAGGGCAGCGTATTCGATATCCATGATAAGGGGTTTGCCGGCGGCAAGGCAGAAGCGGCGGAATCGGTAAAATTCGGCATCGTCGCCGCTTGTCCTCATCCCCAGGTAGCTTATGAAAAGGTCAACTATTCAAAGGCTCCCTATGCCTGGAGCCCGGACGAGGTCATTACTTATTTCGAATGCCATGACAATAATACCCTTTGGGACAAGCTGGCCCTCTCCTGCCCGGACATGCCGGAAGGGACGCGCAAACAGATGCATATGCTGGCGCTGACCATCACGCTTACTTCCCAGGGTATCCCGCTCCTTCATGCAGGTACGGAATTCCTTCGCACAAAAAAGGGGGTGGAGAATTCTTACAATTCGCCGGATAGCATCAATGCAATCGACTGGCATAGAAAACATCAGTACATAAATATCTTTCGCTACACAAAAACGCTCATCCATCTTCGAAAAGAGCACCCTGCTTTCCGGATGTATACTGGTGCCCAGATCGCGGAGAACCTGAGGTTCGAAGAGCAGACGCCCGCCGGCATCATCGCTTATACATTGAATGGAGCGGCCATGCAGGACAGCTGGAACAAGATATGGGTGGCCTTCAATGGAAGCGCAACGTTACAACAGCTGCAGCTCCCCTCCGGCACATGGCATACCGGTCTCGCAATGGATGGGACCACAGGCACACACGTTAACCATATCCAGCTACCAGCCCATAGCGCAGTGATCCTTTATCTGGAATAATTCGATCATTGGGGCAGCGCACCCAGCAAACCGCTCAACACCCCATCCACATCCAGCTTCTCACGCTGAAGGGCCAGCCGCACCACCACCAGCCGTCTGGAAGGGATCACCCAGATATACTGCCCTTCATAACCCTCGCAGGTGAAACAATCCGGCGGCACATGAGGCCACCTGCCTGTGTTATTCAGCCACCATAACGCCCCATACCCCTCGCCTGTCCGGGTGAACTTTACCCATCCCTCGGGCAGTACCCGCTGCCCCTGCCATACCCCGTCATTGAGATACAACAATTCAAATTGCGCCCATTCACGGGCAGTGGCATAACAATAAGATGACCCCACAAACGTACCACCGGCATCCGGCAAACTATAAAACTCCCACCAGCGCAGACCGCTGCGCATATACCCCGGATATGCAAATGTACTGCCCCGCCCTTGTACCAATTGTCAAAAAGGGTGTATGAATTGTCAAATATCACGTATGGACTGGACGGTCATACGGAGGGAGTTTGCTACATTAGCCCCCTGAACATGAGACATTTACCTCGACCATATCCCATATTTATATGGGGCATCCTCACCGCCTGTGTGTTCCTGTCGTCCGCTGCCCGGCTTTCGGCACAGCAGCAATACCTCTTTTCCCATCTGGGCACCCGCGACGGTCTTTCCTCCAATGTCACTACAGCCATCGAGCAGGATCCAAAAGGATATATCTGGATCGGCACGATGGGAGGTCTGCAGCGTTACGATGCCCATCGATTCCTCCTCTTCCGTCATAGAAAAGATGACACGGGATCCATACCCAACGACAATATCATGGCCCTCCGGCTGGATAAGTACAATAGGCTCTGGGTCCTTTGCCAGTATAATAAGATTGGCTATATCGACGTGGACGATCTGCGTTATCATCCTGTGCGGGTGGATATAAAAGAGACCGATCTCGCCAAACGGGAAGGCAGTATCCACCTCGACTTCGAAGGTCACATCCTGCTCTTTTTCAGACACGAGGCGCCGGTGGCTTACGACGAGACGGCCCATGTCTTTACCAATGCCGCCGTCCCGTTTGAAATGCCCAAGGGCTGGCCGGCGACTGCTATCCTTGCGGACCCGGTCACACACACATATTATCTCGGTAGCGATTCCGGCCTGGTAAAATACGACCCCGCCCATCACACACTTTCCTACAGGGGCCATAATACCGACCATGATCCCATCATTGCCCGTTATGGCCACCTGAAACCCGGCCTGCCCGTCATCCGTGACAAGAGCGGCCGGTTCTGGCTCAACTCATGGCCTTCGGACGGGGCCTTTTCCTTTATCTCCTTTGATCTGCGCACCGGTAAAGAGCAGGTATGGGACGACCATATCTCCAAAACGCTGCACCGGGAATACTACGAGATCCACCATACCCACGAACAAAAGGACGGCACTCTCTGGATATCCGGTGTCAATGCGCTGCTCACCCTTCGAAAGAACGGACATGACTTCGAGAACATGAAGACCAGGCTGGCCAATGAGTTCGCCATTTATTTCGACATTGTGAACAGCTTTTTCGAAGACAGGGAAGATAATATATGGCTGGCTACGGACAAAGGTATTTATCATTTCAACCCATCGGGGCAGTTGTTTCATACGATCGTAAATAAGCGACCGGAAAAAGACTCTGCCTATACCCCCGAAGTAACGGATATCCTGCAATTAAAGAACAAGGAGATCCTTGTCAGCACCTGGGGCAGCGGCCTCTTCGCCTATGACAGCGCCTTTCATCCCATAGACCGCTGGTATGTCCGGCAGGGTCTGCGCCTGGGTGAAGGAGGTACCTGGTGTATCCATCAGCGGCCTAACGGTGACATCTGGAGAGGTGAACAATCCGGCATCCTGATGATCTCCCACGCCGCCACGCAAACCACCGAACGAATTATCCCTCCGGAATGTGAACATTCCACCATCCGTCAGATCGCCGAGGACAGGAATGGCGATCTCTGGCTGGGCACCCAAAGAGGCAAGCTGATCAAATGGCACGCCGCTACCAACACCTTCTCCATTGTCCGCGACCTCCAAAGCCGCGTGTATCGCCTGTACGTGGACTGGAAAGGCGACCTCTGGGTCTGCACCATGCAAAACGGCCTGTTCCATATCCGGCCATCCGACGGATCTATCCTTCACCAATATACAGCTGACGCTCCCGAAGGCCGGAAACTCCCCGACATCGGCGCTTATGATATCATCCAGTATTCAGACAGCATCTATGCCATCGCCAGCAATATCCTTTGCCAGCTAAATGTCCGTACGGACGGCATTCAGGAGGTGGAACATGGGGACGGCATTCCCTTCGAAGGCGTGGAAAACGTCGTCCGGGACAACCAGGGCCATATATGGATCACCACCCGGGACGGCATCGGCAAGCTCAATACACGCAATCAGATACGCAACGTCTACCAGGAAGAGGACGGCATTAGTCCCAACGCATTCCAATTGGCGGCCACGGGTACGCTGTCGGATGGCCGCATCGTCATGGGTACCGCACACGACCTCGTCGTCTTTCAGCCGGCGGAAGTCGGTAGCAGCATGGACAGCCCGCCTGATGTGGAGATCACCAATATCGCCGTATTGAATAAATGGCTGCCCATGGATTCGGTATCCCGTCTCCCCGAGTTGGAACTGCCTTACGGCGACAACTCAGTGAGGATCGCCTTTTCCACCCTCACCTATTTCTGGTATTTTGGTATCATCTATAAAATGGATGGCCTGGATAAAGACTGGGTCGTCATGCAATCCAATGAAGCCGTATATAACTGGCTTCCACCGGGACATTATACTTTCCGCATCTATGCCCGCAATTCGGAAGATGCCGTCAGTCCGCATATGCGCGAGCTGCATATCACGGTAAGGAACCCTTTCTGGCGCACCTGGTGGTTCCTGGGATTTGTCCTGCTGGCAGGAGCCGCACTCCTATACTGGCTGGACCGTCAGCGCATGCAAAGAAAGGAGGCCCTGGAAAAGATCAGGAGCAAGATCTCCGGCAACCTCCATGAAGAGGTGAACAAAGCACTGCAGAATATCAATGTACTGAGCGAGATCGCCCGTATAAAGGCGGATAAGGATCCGCAGCAATCCATCAATTATATCAACGAGATCCACCACCAAAGCCATAATATGATCATCGCCATGGACGATATGTTGTGGAGCATAGACCCCGCCAATGATTCAATGGACAAGTCGATAGACAGGATGAAAGAGTTTGCGGGAGCCCTCAGCCGCAGACATGGGGTCCGCATCGGGCTTGAGGCGGACGATGAGTTCCGGTCACTCAGCCCGGATATGAATATAAGACATGAATTCCTCCTGATCTACAAAATCGCCTTGCGGCTGTTGGTGGAAGAGATGAAGGTGGCTGGCGTTCTTGTCCAGCTGGACTATCAGCGCCCTCACCTGCACCTGACATTGTTCTCCGCAGGAGCCCATATGGATGACCGGAATAACCGCTGTATCCGTCTGCTGGAAGAAATGAGATCCAGGGCCCAGTCCATCCATGGCACCCTGGAAATGCAGTACGATGAGAAAGGCACGGCCATCCTGTTTATTTGCCCATCCACTTTTTAAAATCCGTCACCTTCTCCCTGCTCACAAGCGCCTCTTTGTCGACGGCAGGCTTTAATGTAAGTATCAACCTGTTGCCAAAATATTCCTCTATCCTGTCGATGCTGCCCACGGAGACATAAAAGCTCCGGCTGATGCGGAAATACTGCTTGGGGTCCACCATGTCCTCCAGCTCATCCATCGTATAATCCACCACAAATTTCCTGTTGTCCACGGTCTTGAAAAAATTCAGCCGGCCATCGCTAAAAAAGTAAGCGATCTCATTCATCTCGATGCTTACCAGCTTCTGACCATGCTTTACCAGGAAGCGCTGTCTGTATTCCTTTGGCTCCAGACGGCTGCGCAGCTCTTTCAGCAGACTGTCCAGACGAGCCTCATCCCCCTCGCTTTCCTTTACCCCATAGCTCTTCTTCATCTCCTTGTATTTTTCCAGCGCAGCCTGCAGCTCCTCCTTTTGCACAGGTTTCAACAAATAATCGATGCTGTTGACCTTGAATGCCTTCAATGCATATTCATCATAGGAGGTGGTGAAGATCACCGGGCTCTTTATATCCGTCAGCTTGAAGATCTCAAAGCTCTGCCCATCCGCCAGCTCGATATCCATCAGGATCAGGTCGGGCGTAGGGTGGTCCTGCAACCATTCCACGGTGGACCGTATGCTGTCGGTAACGCCTACCACCCTGGCATTGTCATCCACGGACAGTAAGGTCTTCTGTATCTTTTTTACGGCGAGGTCTTCGTCTTCGACGATCAGTATGTTCATAGTAGTTCGTTTTTAATTGTTATTCCAGATAAGTGGCAGCACCACCATAAAGTTATTTTCTCCTTCCACCACCTGGAACCCATCCTGTTTCATCAGCTTGTACTTAGCCCGGATGTTGCTCAGTCCGATACGGGTGGACGGCTTGTTCATGGTCTTCCTTTGCAGATTGTTATTTACCACCAGCTTGTTGCCGGCCGTCGTAAAGATTTCCATCACCAGCGGCCGCTGACGGCTGACGATATTGTGCTTGACGGCATTCTCCACCAGGAGCTGCAGGCTCAGGGTGGGCAGCTGATAGGGATAATAGCGACGGTCGATCTCGATATTGAGCTGCAACCCCTCTCCATATCTCGTCCGCAGCAGCTCATAATAGGATTGGATGAACTTTATCTCCTTCTCCACCGTGCTGACCCCCTCCTCGTTATTCCTCAGCAGATACCGGTACACCTTGCTCAGCTCGTCCAGGAAATGCTCCGCCTCCTTTTTATCTTCCTCGATGAGAGAGGACAAGGTATTAAAGCAGTTGAACAGGAAATGGGGGTTCACCTGTCCTTTCAGGTTCTCGAACTCATGCTCCATGCTCATCTTCTCCAGCAGCTCTTTCTCGGCAACGCTCTCCTTGTATTTATCAAGAAGATACAGCACTTCCCATAAGGTGTCGAACAGCAGATTGATGGAAAGCCCGATGAGATAACCCCACTTCAGGTCGGCTGTCCGTAAGTGATACCCTAAAATATGGAAGTAATCGTACAATACGAATATGAACATCACCGAAGGCGTCATCACCAACGGATTGGTAAAAGCCTTAAAAAAGATCCTTTTGGCCGTTTGTTTCAGCGAGGGGAACCTCCGCCGGATAGCATGGTCATATTGGATATGCAGGTACCAGCTCACGATCCCGATGGCATAGATAAGAGGCCACGAAATGATCCATACCCTCCAGTCCGTAAGAAAACTGCCCGGATACAGGATGGCATTCCACATCAATGTGATGATGGGCATGGATATCCAGAAGCTCCTTATCTGTACTTTTAATGGTCGTGAGAATTTCATAACAGCAGCTCGT
>DASZVM010000289.1:0-3704 GCA_035547295.1 Puia sp.
CCCATACACAGCATGTCATATGCGCCGACGAATGGAACCATTCCTACAGCCGTACGCAGGCAGCCTTCCCCCTGCCTTATGTAAAGGAAAATAAGTTCTGGCCCAGCGTAGGACGGGTCAACAATACACACGGAGATCGAAACCTCATCTGTACGTGCGAACCGATTACTTCTTACGCAGAAGCATAAAAAAAAAACCGCCTGATGGCGGTTTTTTTTGGGGGGGTGTGAGGGGGTGGCTTATCTTACTTCTAATCTCGTCAGGAAACTGTGGTTCTGCCGGTCTATCAGCCTGATCCAGTAGCTGCCGGGAGCTATGGATGAAAGGATCACTGGTTCATTATGCTGAATGGGGTTGGACACTTGTATATTCTTTGTCAGGACCTCCTGTCCCACGACACTCACCAGGCTCATCCGGTACGTTCCTGCCGCCATGTTCTTGAACAAAAGGTTAAAGCTGCCGTGTGCCGGGTTGGGATAAGCCCCCACCGCGGAAGGCCCGCCTGCCTGGAAGGACACGATAGCCACCTTGCTGTATGTAAACTGGCCGTCGAGGTCCGCCATTTTCAGCCTGTAATAATTAAGACCCGCGGCAGGTGCGGCATCCGTAAAGGAATAGTCCGTCTTCAGGCTGCTGTTGCCGGTGGCGGTCACCTGTCCGATGCTGCTGTAGCTGACACCGTCGATGCTGTGCTCGATCTCAAAATGACTGGTGTTCTGTTCCCCGGCAGTAGACCAGCTCAGTTGCGCATTACCGTTGTCGGCAGTGGCCGTAAACGAAAGAAGAGTAACGGGAAGCGCTGTGGAGAATCCCAGCAAAAGATAGGTATTCCCGATATTGCCCGTAGCCATCAATCCGCCATTGGTGGCCAGCGTCATTGGGGTGGTAGAATTATACCCTGTAAAATCCTGCCCCAGATCCAGGCTGCCGCTGGGGGCAGTCACCGCCAGGTCTGCAGAGCCGTCCCCGCTGATATCCCCTATTCCCGCTACCGTGGCGCCCAACATATCTGCAGTACTTCCGCTGTTGGTAAAGCTCCAGGAAGGCGTTGCTCCGCCGGCAATGCCTGTGACCGCGGTGCCCGTATAGAGATAAGCTGCCCCGTTGGATGCGGGAGTCGTGGACGTCCGGCCCATAACGCTAAACGCTGCTGAAAGGGCGGGGGTAATATGACTGATGGGAAAAATGCCCGGCTCCCCTACCAGGGCGTCATCAGCGGCGTCGCCTTTCACATTCCCGGCCGAACTGACACTATAGCCGAAAAGCAGGTTGGGCCCCGTCCCGTCTGCCCGGGGACTGATGAGCGTGGAAGGCGTAGTGCTGATACCCGAGGCAGATGCAGTACCATAATAGATATGCGCCCGTCCGGCAGCACCTCCATTCGCGATGGACAGCGGCTCGCCCACGATGATATCGCCATGCCCATCTCCGTTGAAATCCCCGGAAGCAACGCTAAAGCCGAACAGGCTGTTGAGATGCAACCCGGGACCGCCGGGTGAAAAGAGAGAGGTATTGGCGCCGGTGGCGCTCGTAGCCGTAATGCCCGTGCTGGAGCCATGGAAGACATATACATTTCCCGTACTGCCCGAAGGGGTAAGCAGGCTTGCCGGCGCCCCTACCACGATGTCGTCAAAAGCATCGCCGTTGACACTCTTTGCCCCGCTGACACTCCAGCCAAAGAGGCTGTTCGTACTCGCCGTAATAGTACGGGAAGGCGTTGTGCTGACAGCCGATGCATTGCCTGTCCCATGAAAAATATCCACACGCCCGCCTGCCGTCAGGAACTCGAAACCAGGCGCACCCACCGCAATGTCATCGATCGCATCATTATTTACTCTCCCCGCCCGCGCAACACAGAACCCATACAAAGGTGATACAGACAACGAAGAAAGATCGCTCGAGCTGAGTGAAAGTACCTGTGTAAAAGCAGGTATCGCATTCACGTTGGTCGTCAGACTGGCGCCCCTGTAAACATAGACATTTCCCGTTCTTAAGAATGTAAGGGTTATGGGTGAGGGTATCTTTGAAAGATCGCTGGGTGCGCCGACGACGATATCACCCTTCCCGTCATTGTCAAGATCCGCCGATGCAACGCTAAAACCGAATTCAGCATTGGTTGCCAGACCCGTCGGCTGCAGCACCTGGGTAGGCGTTGTGGAAGGCAGACCGGGATTCACGCTGTAATAGACAAAGACCGCTCCCTGCGCAACAGCTCCAAGTGACGCAGCCCCTCCGCTGATGCCCGAAATTTGAGTGAACAGCGGGGCCCCGATGGCAACTTCATTGAGACCATCCCCATTGATGTCCAAAACCCCGGCTACGCTGTACCCGGCCAGCACCGGTCCCGTTGTCTCGTTCACGGAAGTACTCAACACCCCCTGGAGGTTGATAGTAAGATTGGGAGTATGGTTAAGGGGATCGACCGTCAGCGGATAGACGGCATGGCGGTCGTCCACGGAAAGGACCAGGCGATGGGCCGTGGTCAGACGCATATGGGCTGCCAGCGGCCTTTTGTCCGCATCCCATACTTTAAAATTGTCATAGGCAAGCTTTACATCCCGTGGACCTGCTGCCGTATGCAGCAGGAGCTGATCCCCTTTTCCCATTCCTGCCTGCAGATCGCCTTCCAATCCCAATACGATCTGCAGCTCGTTTCGTCCGGAGGGCCTCTTTCTGATAATGAAAGATTGTTCCATGCCCTGGCGGCGGTTGTCATAGGTGACGACATAGTCACGGTGCTCATATTGCAGTGAACGGTCTCCCATACGCGATACACGCAGCAAAGGAGACACCTGCCATCGGCCCTTGCGACCTATGCCCTCGATAATAAAATTGGTACGCCAGATCCCTTTCCCAGATCCGTCGTCATTGAAATTGCTTACGGTGTAACCATTTTCCGAGAACAGGTAGCCCAGGTGCTGGGCATGATTCACGGCAGCGAAGGTTCCTTTCCTGTCCGTCGTCCTGATAAAGTATTCCCGCTCTTCGATCTTAGCAACGGCCTCGTTATACCAGCTCCTGGTGATGCCTTCCGGCATTATCTGCGTGTGTATATCTCTGTTAGCCATTTCAAGGGCCACCGGGTCTTTGCCGGATATACCCTGACCCCGTCCGTAATAAGGGGTGCTCCAGGCGATAAAAAAAAACAAAAAAATTATAGGATGGATAAATGTAGAACTACGTCGCATAATTTGCCCTTTTGTTGGTTTAGATAGTATAGATGCTGCTAAATCAGGCCTGAACCATCGTCGGTTGCGACGCTGGCAGGATCAATACGGACATGATCGCGATACATGCGCCGGTTGATGACTAAATGATGATTGGGAGGTTGTGGCAGGTGTCTAAGAGACGACGATAAAATCTCTCACTTTTATGATGAAAGATATCGGATAACGGTAGTTCAAAGGAATTCAGACGGGGAAATGGAAGAAAAATTAAATATTGTAGTAAAGGTACTACAAGTTGATTAAGTGTAATCCCCCAATAAAACCAAAAAATACCTCTTAACGGTCAAATAAATCCGGGACGACCTGTTTTACGTATATGAACCAGCTGAAATAGAATATTCTATCATTACCACCACAGGCTTACCAATGCAGCGTTTCATTTTGAGGGACGACAATCTGGAATCAGGCTTTATTTCCATGTCGAAGCAACTTTCCGCGTCGATCACAAACAATACTATGCATATACCTCAGCACAGG
>DASZVM010000290.1:0-1757 GCA_035547295.1 Puia sp.
TACGGAATGGTGAAAAGAATACTGGCAGCTGTCCCTTAAATAGTTTATCTTAGGATACCTCCGATGGAGCCGCTGGCAAAGACATATCGCATCGAGACGGAAAGGCTCGTCATCCGCTGTTACGAACCCGGCGACGCACCAAAACTTCATGAAGCCATCATTCGCAGCCTGGAGCACCTTCGTCCCTGGCTGCCCTGGGTACAGCAGGAACCAAAACCACCGGAGGCAAGGACCGGTCTTATTCGCCTTTTCCGTGGACAGTTCGACCTGGGTCTCGACTATGCTTTTGCCATCTTCGACAAGGAAGAAAAAGAGCTCATCGGCAGCACAGGGCTGCACACACGCATCGGCAGGAATGCCCGGGAGATCGGCTATTGGATCGGCATCGATCACATCGGCAGGGGCTATGCCACCGAAGCGGCGGGCGCGCTGGTAAAGACAGGATTTGCCATCGAAGGGCTGTCCCGCATCGAGATCCGCTGCGCCCCTGATAATACCAGGAGCCAGCATGTGCCCCAAAAGCTGGGCTTTAAAATGGAGAACATCGTCAAAAGGATCCTTTACCAGGATACGGTGGAAACCATGATCTGGTCGATGACAAAAAAGGAATATACCTCCAGCCTTATCCGGCATATGCGGATACAGGCGTTTGACCTAACGGGTAGCAGTCTCCTTTTCCCCTAGCTGCTTGTAGCGCAGCATCGCTTCCACAAAATAATAATCGGCATAGGTCAGCGGGACGTCCACTTCCGATTTTGCCGGCAGATGCCCCACGCTGTGCTTTAGTATAAATCCGCCGTTGGAACCCACGACGGCATGATAGGTGTTGGAGGATAGGCTGACAATGATCTGCTCGGCCACGGTGAGGTATTCCCTGCCTTTTTCCACGGGGACATACCGGCTCAGCTCTATGAGCGCGGAAGCCATGATAGCACCTGCGGAGGCATCCCGCAAGGCACGCTGACCTTCCGGTGCGTTGTAATCCCATACGGGAATCCTGTCGGCGGGCAGATTGGGATTGGTGAGGATAAAGTGTGCGATATGCTCCGCCTGTTCGAGATAGCGGGGATCATGTGTGCTGCGGTACACCATGGTGTAGCCATATAACCCCCATGCCTGTCCCCGCGCCCAAGCTGACGAGTCGGAGTATCCCTGCGCCGTCTGACGGGCCCGCACCTCTCCGGTGGCCGTATCATAATCGACTACATGGAATGAGCTGTAATCAGGACGGAAATGGTTCTTCATAGTGGTATTGGCATGGGTGACGGCGATATGGTAAAAAGAAGAGTCGCCGCTGAAATGGGTGGCCCAGAACAAAAGCTCCAGGTTCATCATATTGTCGATAATGACAGGGTATTGCCATTTCCCGTGGTCCCAGCTTTTTATACATCCCACCTTCGGGTTGAACCGGGTGGAGAGGCTCCGGGCGCAGTTCATCAATATCTCGTCATAATCCTTTGTATTGAGTATACGGCGGGCATTCCCAAAACTGCAATACATCATAAAGCCCAGGTCATGAGTGCCCTTGTTGAACTGCTCCTTTTCAAGGAGCTTCAGCCGGCGTGTGGCCTCGTTGGATAAGGAAGTATCGTGGGAGAACTCATAGAGATAGTAGAGCGTGCCGGGATAAAATCCGCTGGTCCACCATTCCGGATTGCTCGTCTCCAGCCTATCCCCCGCGGCGTACCAGGTCTTTGGCAGACGATCCGCCGGCAGCCGTCCCATCAGGACCTTGTATTGGTTGGCAGCCTGCCGGA
>DASZVM010000291.1:0-3590 GCA_035547295.1 Puia sp.
GCCCGTTCCATTCAGATGGGTATGGGAGAACCCTATGAGAATGCTGTCTCCATAATTATAGCCGGAATCCCAGTCCCAACCTTTGAAAATATTCATGGGGCCCGGCTGGATCCCGCCGAAGGGTACGCTGGCGCCGACAAATACATGTCCATGGCCACCGGAGCCAATGTAGGGATCGACGAAGGAGGTCAACGAGGGTGCGGCCACGGGTGCGGGGGCCGGCGGTTTGGAGTTTGCGGCTCCCGAGGTCCCTGGTATCGTCTCGCTGAAAGGTATTTCCTTCCGCAACATCTTCCCCGCATAACCCGTCAGGGTCAGGTAATAATCCGATGGTATATCATCCTCAAAAGTGACAAAGCTGCTCGCCCCCACCGGCGGGTCCTTCGAAGCCTTGAGAATAGCCGTCCCTTCATCTACTTCATCGAACATGGCCACATACAGCATCTCAGCCCCGGCCCCGATAGCCCCTGCTATCTGCTTCCAGTAAAACTTCCCCCTGTTACGGGGTATCTGGTTCATCGGGCTTTTGTTATACATATTGTGCCAGCTGAACCCGGGGAATATGGTAGGTACATAGTCTACCTTGTTCTCCTTGCACCAGGCGATGTCCGCGGGCAGCCTGTCCTTAAAATTCACATACGTCTCCTCGTTATATCTCCCCACAAACCAGGGATGGACGATATCCGCCTTGCGGATCACATCCAGCAGGTGCGGGTCCTTTTCCGTATCCCGCCCAAGGTCCCTCCAATAGGTGGGTACCCCCAGCATAATGCTGCAGCCTCCGTAAACAGGATCATGCTGCAGAAAATCCATGATCTTCTCCACCTCCTTCAATCCATAGGAACGATGGTCGTTGAATCCCACGCCCCAGAGGACCACCAGCGGCCGCCCCCGGTGATAGAGATAGGTCTGTTTCTTCCCCCTGCGCGCTACTTTCAGGTCATCCACCAGGCTCTTCCAGTCACGGATCACCGTCGTATCATCGCCTTCCCTCATCCCCGAAAAATCATACATGACGGCAATGGCCCGGTGATATTTTTCAGCCGCCTTTAACGCATGCTCCAATACGACATTGTTGTGATGCAGGCTCACGGGATCCTTTACATTGGAGACAAACCGCTGTACGAACGCCCCATCCACGCCATACTGCTTCATCCATTTAAAATGGAGGTCCGTGGAGGATCCGTCATAGGAGCTGTATACATAGCAAGGCTTCCCGTCCTTATCCACAAAAGGCGTCTTATACGTCTTCTTATACTCGCTCACCTCAGGCCAGACATCGATCTTGCAGGCGCCCGGCTCAAACTTCCCATGGTTGTTGTAATGGTTCCAGCCCCGTCCGGCGCCGTCATCAGGCGCGTTGAACCATCCCTGATAGCCTGCCATCACCAGGCCTTTATAGGACATATAGGCAGAAGCAGGACTATAGCGGGATTGTGCCGAGATACTGCCCAGCACGCACATCGTCCCTAACAGAATTATGTATCTTTTCATATCTTATGATTTCACACCCCAGGATTTATTTGGATAAGGTCCCATCTTCAGCTCCAGCACGCCGCCTTCCATCAGCTGCTTGTGGGTAAACCAGGGGCTGTTCAGGGGCCGGCCGTTCATCGACGCCGACTGGATATATTTGTTCACTTTTGAAGCACCCTTTGCCAGCACCGTAAACTGCCGCCCATTCTCCAGCCGGATGGTTGTCTTCTCGAATACAGGGCTCCCGATGGTATACACAGGCAGACCCGGTGTCAAAGGATAAAAACCCATGGAAGAGAATACGACGAATGCCGACATGCCGCCCCCGTCCTCATCACCGGGGATACCAAAAATATTGTCCTTGAACCATACGTCCAGCAGGAACCGGACATGCTTTTGGGTCTTCCAGGGAGAAGTGAAGTTATAGAGATAAGGGATATGGAAGCTGGGCTCATTTCCCATGGAATATTGTCCCACGAGCCCCGTGGCATCGGGGAATTTGTACCAGAAATCAGCCCTGCTGCGCTCCAGCGGCTCCCTGAACAGCTGATCCAGTCTGTTCTCAAATGCAGTATTGCCGCCCATCAGACCGATCAAACCCTTTATATCCTGCTGCACCTGCCAGAGATAGGTCCATCCATTGTTCTCGTCATAATAATCCCTGCCCCCTTTCCCTCCATCGAACTTCGGATCGATGTCGATCCACTCACCCTTGCTATCCCTGGGAAGGAACATGCGGGCTTTGTCGTTCCATAGATTCTTATAATCGGTGGCGTGCGCATGGAATATCCGGTAGTCCTCCTCCTTCCCCAGCTCCTTTGCCATTTCCCCCACAGCCCAGTCATCATAACCCGAAGCCAGCGTCACCGCCACAGCCTGCCTGCGCTCGAAAGGATGCACCAGCGCCACCGTTTCTTTCTCATCAGGTCTTAACGCGGGATAATACCCCCTGACCTGGTAAAAATCATCCAGCTCGCACTTGGGACCATTCCGCCAGGGCAGCATCGTCGCCTCCTGCGCATTTTTCTTCATGCCCTCATAAGCCTTTTCCGCATCCCACCGGCGGAGCCCCTTACGATACGCATCCAAAAAAACGATGGAAGAATGGAACCCGTTCATACAGGCATGATCTCCAAAAAGCACCGGGAAAGTAGGCATCCAGCCGGATTGCAGGTACATATTTACGTAAGAGTTCAGCATGTCCTCTTCTTGGGAAGGCCGCAGTATCGTCCGCAGGGGATGAAGGGCCAGATAAGTATCCCAGGTCCAGTCGTCCACATAAAAAGGCCGGTCGGTATGATGTACCTGTTTATCATAGCCGCTGTAATATTGCCCGTCCTCCGTTATATCCACCATCCGTTCGGAACAGCGGTACAATGCAGAATAAAAGCTCCGTCGCTGCGCCCCGGTCCCCCCTTCCGTCTTTATACGCCCCACCTGGTCCTCCCAGGCCTGACGTCCCGCTGTCTTCAATGACTCAAAGCCGGCATGCCCCAGCTCATTTGTATAATTCTTCCGGGCCTGACCGGCGCTGATAAAGGAGATGGCATAACGGAACTCCACTACCTGCGCATCATCCGGGAATCCGACGGCAGCCCGCCTGCCTTCCACGGCAGCCGCCGCCTTCACGCTAAAGGTCCCATACATATAGACCTTGATATCCTCATGATAGGTCTCGAATGCCATGACCTCCTTGCCGGAAACGAACTTCCATTCATTTCCCCCATTATTGTACACATCCATCAACAACGACTTCCGCTGTTTCCCCGCCGGAAAGGTCATGCGATAGATACCCACTTTTTTGCCGGCCGTATACTCCACCTTTATCCCCTCGTCTATCAGATACGTGGAATAATACCAGGGGCGGTTGACTTCCAGGTCATGATCGTATGTCATTTTCGTCTTCCATGCTTCCGAGGCCGGCGCTCCCAAAAAAGGTTTGATGGAAAAAGCCTGGCCAAGCCGGTGACTGACGATGATCAGGGGAAAGCTGGATATCTGATCGTCCATATAGTCGTTCCGCATGGGATAGACACGCATCATTTGATTGGGCAGCTGGACAGTGGGCCGCGTAGGTTGAAGCAGCTGACCCACATTCCCGATGGTAGGGTCGA
>DASZVM010000292.1:0-4721 GCA_035547295.1 Puia sp.
AAATTGCAATTTTGTATGGTTGATATTTCCAGCGGCTTATATCCTCAAAACATCCTGTCTGCTGATAGCCGGCATGCAGCTTTTCTGCCCCCGCGCGGATGCCCAGGTGTCCTCTCTTCCCCACGCTTATGCGCACAACGACTATTGGCACAAGCGCCCGTTGCTGGATGCGCTTGACAACGGTTTTACCCACGTGGAAGCCGACGTCTATCTTCGCCGCTCGCGCCTGGTGGTCTCCCACAATCCTCCTTTCTTCAGAAGAAGACGCACGCTGGAAGAGCTGTACTTCCGCCCCCTGTTGCAACGGTTTACGATGGAAAGCGATCATCCACAGTCATCGCTGGATAGCATCGTCCTGATGATAGACGTCAAATCCAAAGGCGTCAGGACCGTCAGGGCCTTAAAGAAGTTCATCGAAAGATATAAACCGATCCTGTCAAGCTACGAGGACGGGAAACTGACCATTCGCAACCTGACCCTGGTGGTCACGGGCCATCGTCCCCTGGCCTGGCTGGATACGGATGAACCTAGATACCTGTTCGTAGACGCCGACCTCAAAAACCTCGACCACCGGAAAGAAGCCCCTGACCTCTATTTCACCGCCAGCTGCAGGTACTCCAGCCTGATCAGCTGGAAAGGCAAAGGACAGATACCTCCCACCGAACAGCAGCGGCTGACAACCCTTGTGGACAGGGCCCACTCCATGGGCGCCAAGGTCAGGCTATGGGCCTCACCGGACAAGACCTGCGTCTGGAACTTCCTGATGTCAGCCGGTGTAGACCTGATCAATACCGATAAGCTTATCGCCCTAAGGAACTATTTCGTTCACAATGGGTCGAACGACCGGTCCGACAGCAATTAGCTGCTTCAACACCCGTTTCGGGGTAATATTGGGGAGGTTTGACCCCACTTCACTAAAAAGCCTTCAGCAGCAGCCACCCTGGCATTAAATTTTAGGGAAACATTATGATACTTAAGATATTTCTCCTGAACTAATTATTCTTATCATTTTAAACCATGTGATTATGAAAACAAAACTTAGTGTGATGTTAGCTGCTGCCGGGGTTGCCGCTGTTTTGCTGACGAGCTGTGTGTCGAGTAAAAAGTATAAGTCGTCCCAGGCAATGCTTCAACAGGTCAGAAATGACAGCACCCGCCTGGCGCAGCAGGTGGCTTCGCTAAATGAAAATATAAACTCCCTGCAACAAAAGAATACGACCCTCCAACGCTCACTGGACAGCAGCACCAGTAGCTATGCCTCCCAGCAAAAAGACCTCAATTATTACCAGGATTATTTCAACCAGCAGCAGACAGCCATGACCCAGGTAAGCGACCAGGTAAAAGGAGCCTTGACACAGGCCGGTCTCTCAGGCGATGATGTTCAGCAGATGAATAACACCGTCTATGTGCGTCTGGATGAAGACAAGATCTTTAAAAAGAACAGCACTGCCGTCTCCACCAGCGGGAAGCAGGCATTGAGCGGCCTTGCCCAGGCAATAAAAAGTCGCAGCGATGTCAACGTGTTTGTCAGCAACGGCGATTCTTCTGCCTCCGGCAGCATGTCTTCTTCAGGCATGGACAACGGATCACCCGCCAATATGTCTGCCGGCGCATCCGGCACATCCGGCGCATCTCCAAGACACCACCGGACCCACCACGCAGCTGCCCGGAGATCCGCATCAGGCAGTGGCAGCGCTTCATCCGGCTCCAGCGCTTCGTCGGACGCTACTGCACAAAACAGCGCTCAACCAAAACCCGCTGCAGCGCATAAAAAAGTGCGTCATCGCAACTATTCTTCGGAAGGAGGAATGACCTACTATAACACCGGGTCGAAAACTTCCAGGAACAGGGCATGGGCATTAAAGCAGGGCCGTATGAATGCCGTGGCCAACAACTTCCTGCAAAATGGGATCCCCAAAATAAATCTATCGATGGAACAGCCTGCTTTAAGCAGCAATCAGCAAAGTAGCAATATCAAAGTGATCATTACACCCACTATGAATGATTTTAATCCCCAGAAGAATACTTCCGCAAGCACCGAAAATAAGTAGTTTTTGCTACTTACCAGCTGAGTTTTAAGGGCCTCCTGTATAAACAGGGGGCTTTATTTTTGGACACATGCCCGCCGCTATTGGATCGTGTAATGCTCGTAATAGAAGTCGCCTCTTTCGTCCGTCCGGACAGGCACGCCCATATTCTTCAGCATAGGCGGCTGATTGCCCGGCACACGGATATCGTAGATATAGGTGTATCCATGGACACCGTGGGCCTTTAATAAGGATTGCAGCTTTTGCAGGCTATTATTGTCAGGGGCAAGAAAGAAATATTTTTTATCGAACAGGTAGCCAAGCTCCATGGCCACATACGGCAGAGAGACCACCACTACATCATCCTTCTGGCTGGTGATGAAATCCAGGTCAGGTTTTATCCTGTTATAATTTTCCCAGCGTAATGTCTTGATCCCCCCTTTGTAGGAGTTCCTGTAAAATGAATAAGCCGTAATGAGGACCAGCGGCACTATATATGCCATCGCCCATTTCCCCCTGAAAGGCTGCCATTGCTGGGCCACAACTGCCAGTACTACGAGGGTGACAGGGATAATGGGCAGGAAGTAACGGGCGCCCCATTGTCTTCCTCCGTCGTTTGGCACCATAAAGGGGGTAGCCAGGCAAAAAAGAAGCACGATACAGGCAAGCAGTATGATGCGGATATCCAGCCTCTTTCTGTATCTCAGGAGAGCATAGATCAGGGGCAGCACAAAAATGGCATAGCCAAAGTGTTTGAGGGAGATGCCGTTGTTTGCAAGAACATTTTTAAAACCCCTTGTGACCATTCCGGATGGATCGTTGTCACGGATGACCTGGTAGCTGTGAATGCCGAACCAGGAGCCCAACTCTATCTGGTTAAACACCAGGAAGCTGCCGACGGAGAACGCCAGACCGATGAGAAAGGCAATGTGCGCTGCCGGTCTTTCTTTTATAAAGAGGACGAGCACCGCCAGTCCGTACAGGCCGTTCATGGCCATGGCCTCCGGACGGAACCAGGCTGCAAAGCCGCTGATAAGACCCATGCCGGCGCCCACCCAGATGGCAGGACGGCTCCCTGAAAAAAGGATATAGGCCAAACCGCTGAGCAATAAAAGGACAGCTGACATATGCTCCCAGAAAGTAGCCCCGTATATTGTCAGGGGAGAGCAGAAGACCAGGAAAAATAAAGCGATGGCTATATAAACAGGACTGACGCCCCGGCGGCGGAGGATCATACAGAAAAACAGCCACAGCAGAAGCGTGCTCGATACAGGGATGATGTACAGCCCTGTATTACCCAGCCAGGTGTAAAAAAAAGAGCTGATGATGGGGAAGGCCGGGGGAAAGACAAAAAGGCGGCCCTGCGGCGATGGATAGATAAAGGGCGGTTTAAAAGGGAAAAAACCCTGTGCCCATGTCTCATGGACCCACTGAGGCTGGGGAAGGTACATATATTTGAATCCATGTCCTTCCGAAAATTGTTTGACGACAATAAACTTTATCCCCCCGTCAGAGGAGAAAAAAACCCCCTGCTGGGTGGAAGAAACGAGGAAGGCTAAATAAAGAATGGCAAACAGGAATATCAGATAAACTGCCCATAAGCTCTTGGCCCGGGCTGATAGAGATGATGGTTCAGCCATCGGTTGGTTGTTTGATTGGGTTATTTAGGACCTCAATTTACAATAAAAATCTCAACCCTCCGGGCGAAAAAAAGGCGGGCATCATAGCCCGCCTGGTAAGCTTGAACATTTATAGATCATGCAATGTCCCATCGGTCGAGGTTCATCACCTTGACCCATGCCGCTGCAAAGTCCTGCGCAAACTTTTCTTTGGCATCTTCGGACGCGTACACTTCAGCCAGCGCGCGAAGCTCCGCATTGGAGCCAAAGGCAAGGTCCACACGGGTAGCCGTCCATTTCAACGTTCCCGTAGTCCGGTCGCGTCCCTCGAAAAGATCGGCCGCATCCGATGTCGCATGCCACTTCGTGTCCATATCCAGCAGATTGACAAAGAAATCATTGGTGAGCGTTTCCGGATTATGTGTGAATACCCCATGCTGCGAATGGTCGAAGTTCGTATTCAGCACGCGCATGCCCCCCAGCAGTACCGTCAGCTCAGGTGCGGTAAGCGTCAGCAGCTGCGCCTTGTCGATTAAGAACAAGTCTGCTTTTGCAACATAGTGAGGCTGGACATAGTTACGGAACCCATCCGCAGCCGGCTCCAGCGCTTCAAAGGATTGTACGTCCGTCTGCTCCTGCGATGCATCGCCCCGCCCGGGAGTAAATGGTACGGTCACCGTGTAGCCCGCATTCTTTGCCGCCTGCTCTACGCCCGCACATCCGCCAAGGACGATCAGGTCCGCAAGCGAGACAGCTTTACCGTCTTTCTGAGCGCTGTTGAATGCCGCCTGGATACGCTCCAGCGTTGCCAGCACCTTGGACAGCTGCGCCGGGTTGTTCACTTCCCAGTCTTTTTGTGGCGCCAGCCGGATACGGGCGCCGTTAGCGCCGCCGCGTCGGTCTGAGTCCCGGTAGGTGGAAGCCGAAGCCCAGGCAGTGGTCACCAACTGGGAGATGGACAGACCCGCGTTCAACAGCTGCCCCTTTAACGTAGCAATATCCTGCTCATTGATCGATGGGGTCTTAACGGCCGGAATAGGGTCCTGCCAGATCAGCTCTTCGGCAGGGACTTCCG
>DASZVM010000293.1:0-8466 GCA_035547295.1 Puia sp.
GAAGAGGCTATGCAGGCCGTGTGGAAGGTGGAAGAGGGGAATGTAAAATCCTTCCTTGAAAATATGGAGACGCCCAGGCCGCCCTATACGACTCTGGCCTCTACGATCAAAAACCTTGAAAAGAAGGGTTTTCTCACGAGCCGGCTTATCGGGAACGCCTATCTCTACAAGGCGGCGATCACGGAGGACGAGTACAAGAAGAAATTCATGAATGGGTTTGTAAAGGACTATTTCGCCGACAGCTATAAGGAGCTGGTGAACTTTTTTATAGAAGAAAAGAAATTGAGCGCCAAGGAGCTGAAGGAGATCATCGACCTGATAGAAAATCAACGACCCGGGGAGGGGAAACACTGATGCCACAGCTGATCATATACCTGCTGAAGTGCCAGATATGTCTGACCATTGTCTGGCTGTTCTACCAGCTGTTGTTGCGCAAGCTCACCTTTTATACGATGAACAGGTGGTATCTGCTGGGCTATGCATGTTTATCCTTTCTGCTGCCGTTGATCCATATCGTTTTACCTCAGGAGGGGACGGATACAGGGACGGATCAGGTGATCAGCTATATCCCTGTGATCATTGGCCGGCCGGCTGTAAAAGAGAAGGCGGCTATGCTTACGGGCTGGGACATTCTGTTGTGCGCGCTGACGCTGGGAGCATTGTACCTGGCGGCACGGCTGCTCATCAGATGGCTGTCGCTGCGACGGATAGGAAGGGAGGCAAAGCTGTTGCAAGGGATCGTTCAGGATGATGCAGTGACGGTTTACCAGGTAGACAAACCCATCATTCCCTTTTCTTTTGGAAAGGCCATCTATATCAACCCGGGAATGCATACCGCCAAAGAGCTGGAGGAGATTGTCCTGCATGAATACGTGCATGTACGGCAGCGGCATACTCTGGACATCCTGCTGGCGGAGCTCATATGCATCATCAGCTGGTGGAGCCCTTTCAGCTGGCTGCTGCGTCACTCTATCCGTCAGAACCTGGAGTTCATTGCGGATCAGCAGGTGCTGGCCGGCGGTCTGGACAGGAAAAGCTATCAGTATCATCTGCTGAAAGTGGCGGGTGAACCCCTGTATCGCCTGGCCAATAATTTTAATTTCTCTTCTTTAAAAAAACGTATTGTCATGATGAACAGATCTAAAAGCGCCCGTCTTCACCTGGTGAAATTCCTTTTTATCGTCCCGCTGCTGGGCGCGTTGCTGGTGGCATTCAGGGACAAAGTGGATGTACATGTACCTGCCGGTCTGCCGGCTGTATTCAACACATTACAGGCGCCTGCCGACACTACACCTGCACCTCTTTCGATCATATCCCCATGGAAGAAAATGCCCGCTCCGCCTCCGATGATGGTCCTCGATGAGGATGAATCCACCAAGGAAAAGGTAGATAAGGTGAACCCGGATGAGATCGCTACAGTCAGCGTGCTGAAGAAAGCGCCGGAATTCGGATCCCGGGGAGCCAACGGCGTAGTGTTGCTCTATCGGAAGAACTACCAGACAACGGGTTTTGTCACGTTGAAGGATGGCACGACGGTGAATATGGAGCATGTGATGCGGAATCGTGGGCCCAGGCCGCCGGCAGAGAAGAAGAAGACCGATGAAATTACTGTGTTAGGCTATGCTTCTCCGCGTCAGGCAACGGGTGGCGAGGTCACTGTTCGTGACACGGCAAAACCCGGGGTCGATGTGAAGGGCCGCGATACTGCCGACCTGCACAAATGCCTGTTCATACTGGACGGCAAGGTATCATCCTATGAGGAGGTATTCAAGCTGCCCCCTGCCGGCATCGCATCTATCAACGTAATAAAAAACAAGGACGCCGAGGCGATCTATGGTTCCAGGGCAAAGGACGGCGTGATAATGGTTGCTACCAAGGGACCGGGATTCAAGGGCCAGCCAACCATCACCAGTACTGAAAAAGGAGATACGATGACGATCCGCGCGGACACCATACAGATGAAGCCCCGGTGAAAGTCTTGGCCGGGTGTTGTTTTTGCCGTACTTTTGCCCCCCCGCCCACGTAGAAACGGGGGGTAAAATTTTACAGGAAATATGGCAAATACAGCAGACATCAGTCGTGGTATGATCATTAAACTGGACGGAAGCCTATACTCCGTCGTTGAATTCGGTGAGAACAAGACCGCCAGGGCCGCGGCAAAAGTCTGGGCCAAATTGAAAGGGGTGGACAATTCAAGGTCCATCGAGAAGACCTGGAACAGCGGTGATACCATTTATCCTGTGCGTGTGGAAAGAAAAGCATACCAGTTCCTGTACAAGGATGATTCCGGCTATAACTTCATGGATAATGAGACGTTCGAGCAGATTGCCCTGCAAGAACAGCTGATCGATGCTCCTCAATTCTTAAAAGACGGACAAGAGGTATCCGTGCTGATCAATACAGATACAGACCAGCCTATGAGCGTTGAATTACCTGACAAGATCGTACTTTTAGTAACTTACTCCGAACCCGGCGTAAAAGGCGATACGGCTACCCGTACGTTGAAACCCGCTACTGTAGAGACCGGCGCCACGGTGAACGTGCCTTTGTTTGTGAACGAAGGCGAGCTGATCCGGGTCAACACGAAGACGGGCGAGTATGTGGAAAGGGTGAAATAGTACTGATTGTCAGACCGTTGAATTTTGAAATTTCATCGGTGTTTTTGGGTATTTTTAGCTATTAATCCCTAATTTGCCGCCCAAACACTGTAAATTCATCCATATGGATTTTAAACAGATTCAGGAATTGATCAAGATGATCAATAAGTCAAATATTGGAGAAGTCAGCATAGAGGAGAAAGGATTTAAATTGACGATCAAGCAAAAAGAAGAACCCGTTCAACAAGTGATCGCTGCGCCCATTCAGGCTCAGCCCATAGCTGTCGCGGCTGCCGGCCCGGCTCCTGTGGCGCAACAGTCTGCAACTGCGGTCTCTGCCCCTGAAAAACCCGCTAAAGCTGCCGAAGCTCCCGCCGGTAATACCGTCACTATAAAAAGCCCCATGATCGGAACTTTCTATCGCAGCCCGTCCCCGGACAAACCGTCCTTTATCAATGTAGGCGACGAGATCGAGCCGGGAAAAGTGGTTTGTATCATTGAAGCCATGAAGCTTTTTAATGAGATAGAGAGCGAAGTAAAAGGCAGGATCATAAAAGTGCTTGCTGAGGACGCATCCCCTGTGGAATATGACCAACCTTTGTTCCTCGTAGAACCTGCTTAGTTACCACAAAATTGTCAGAATGTTTAAAAAGATACTGATTGCCAACAGAGGAGAGATCGCCCTCCGGGTCATCCGTACCTGTCGTGAGATGGGCATCAAGACGGTTGCGGTCTACTCTACTGCGGATAAGGATAGCCTGCATGTCAGGTTTGCCGACGAAGCTGTATGTATCGGCAAGCCGGCCAGCTTTGACTCTTATCTGAATATCCCTCATATTATGGCTGCTGCCGAGATCACCAATGCGGATGCTATACATCCGGGATATGGTTTTCTGGCGGAGAATGCCCGTTTTGCGGAGATCTGCGGCGAGCATGGCATCAAATTCATCGGCCCCACGCCTGCCATGATCAACTCCATGGGAGACAAGATCACGGCCAAGGATACCATGATCAAAGCCGGTGTGCCTGTGGTACCCGGCGGCGAAGGTCTGCTGGAAAGCCTGGACGAGGCAAAGGGACTGGCCAGGGAGATAGGCTATCCCATTATCCTCAAGGCTACGGCCGGCGGCGGCGGCAAGGGCATGCGTGTGGTATGGGCGGAGGAAGAGATGGAGCGGGCCTATAATACTGCCAAGGCTGAAGCCGGCGCCGCATTCAAGAATGACGGCGTTTATATGGAGAAGTTTGTGGAAGAGCCCCGGCATATCGAGATCCAGGTGGCAGGCGACCAATACGGAAAGGTCTGTCATCTCAGCGAAAGGGACTGCTCTATCCAGCGGCGTCATCAGAAGCTTGTGGAAGAATCCCCTTCCCCCTTTATGACACCGGAACTACGCAAGCGTATGGGCGAAGCGGCTATCAAGGCAGCGTCGGCCATCAATTACGAGAGCGTGGGCACCATCGAGTTCCTTGTAGACAAGCACCGTAACTTCTATTTCATGGAGATGAACACCCGTATCCAGGTGGAGCATTGCGTGACGGAAGAGGTGGTGAATTTCGACCTGATCAAAGAACAGATCAAGATAGCGGCGGGTGATCCTATCAGCGGCAATAACTATGAGCCTGTAGGACACGCCATCGAATGCCGTATCAATGCGGAGGACCCTTATAATGATTTCAGGCCTTCTCCGGGCCGTATAACGGTGTTGCACCAACCCGGCGGACATGGGATACGGGTGGATTCGCATGCATATGCGGGGTATACCATCCCCCCTTATTACGATAGCATGATCGCCAAGATCATCGCGGTGGCCCGTACGCGGGAGGAAGCGATCAATACCATGCACCGCGCATTGAGCGAGTACGTGATCGAAGGTATCAAGACCACGATCCCCTTTCATCTGCAGCTGATGAAAGACGAACGTTTCCGCAGCGGAGACTTCAATACGAAATTCCTGGATGGTTTTAAGATGATGTAAAAGCAGCCGTGATCTCTTCGAGAGCCGTCGCGACGTTAAAGTATCCGGCCAGTTTGCCGATGATGGCTTCGACAAGCGCGTCAGGGCAGGAAGCTCCGCTGGTCAGCAGTATGCTTACAGGACGGTGCCGGGGCAGCCAACCGGCGGCGGTTAACTCCTGTTTTGTATGAAAGTCGTAATGCGATATCTTATCCGGGGACAAAATCTTTTCTTCCGAGCTGATGAAATAAGTGGGCAATCTCTCTTCGCATAGCTCTACCAGATGGGATGTATTGGAAGAATTGTAACCTCCCACGACGATGGCCAGCTCGGCAGGGACATTCAATAACCCGTTGACGGCGGACTGATTGTCCAAAGTAGCATAGCAAAGGGTATCCCGGGTGTCGGCAAACCGCTCATCTACCGTACTGTCCGTCAGATCGTAGGTCTCGATCATCGTCTGTTTTAAAAAATCTGCAATGGCCTGGGTATCGCTTGCCAGCATGGTGGTCTGGTTTACCACGCCTATCCGGCACAGGTCTTTTTCAGCGTCGAAGCCTTCGCTGAACTGGCCTTTGAATTTTTCATAAAATGATCCCAGGGGCAGGGTACCTTTGATATAGCCGGCCAGGACCTCTGCTTCGGCCATGTCCTTTACCACTACGGTGGGAGTACCTGCCGCCGCATGGGAAAAAGTAGCTCTTGTCTCCTCATGTCCCGGCTTCCCGTGAACGACGATGGTATAATTTTTTTTTGCTATTTGAGCTGATCTGTTCCAAACCTTTTCCACAAAGGGACAGGTGGTATTGTACTCTTCGGTCTGTATCCCGATGGAATGCAGCTTTTCAGCTATTTCCAGGGTGGTGCCAAAAGCGGGAATGATGACGATATCGTCCGCATGCAGTTCTTCAAAGGGTATCAGCTGGCGTCCATAGGTATCCTGCAGGAAGCGTACGCCACGGGACTGGAGGTCGGCATTTACCTGAGGGTTATGGATCATTTCGCTGAGCAGGAAGATACGCCGGCCGGGGTTTTTGTCGATGGTCCGGAACGATATCTCGATGGCGTTCTCCACACCATAGCAGAAGCCGAAGTGACGGGCCAGGTAGATCTGCAGGCTGCCCGGGTCCAGCAGGGTGGGAGCAAAATCCTTCTTCATCTTATCCTGCTGTTTGCGTCTGGTCTTTACAGCGCTGATCAGCGGGCTACGGTAGATAATCGGAACGTTGAAGGTTTTCATCTTTGTGGCGTAAAGGTACAAACTTCCGGTGTTGGGAATGAGAATATATATTAACTTCCCGCCCCGAAGCAAAGACTGAAAGCAACATGAGCGCTCCTTTTCAACGTGCCGGCTGGATAGCTGACTCCAATATCTATGAAGTAAATCTGCGACAATATACCCCGCAAGGGTCATTTACCGCCTTTTCCCGTGAGCTTCCCCGTCTGAAGGACATGGGGATCGACATCCTCTGGTTCATGCCTGTCACTCCCATCAGCCTGGAGAAACGAAAGGGAAGCCTGGGCAGCTATTATGCCTGCAGCGACTACCTGTCTGTCAACCCGGAATTTGGAACCTTAGATGATCTTAAGGGCCTTATAAGGAAGGCCCACGAGCTGGGGATGCATGTCATCATCGACTGGGTGGCCAATCATACGGGCTGGGACCATCGCTGGACGCACGAGCACCCGGAGTATTACCGGAAGAACCAGGACGGTCATTTTTTTGAAGCGCATGGCTGGGAGGATGTGATCGACCTGAACTATGACAACCCTGATCTCCGGCGGGCCATGATCGATGCCATGGCCTGGTGGTTAAAGGAATGCGATCTCGACGGCTTCCGTTGCGACATGGCCATGCTGGTGCCGCTGGATTTCTGGCGGGAAGCCAGGACGGAGCTTGACAAGCAGAAAAAGGACCTTTTCTGGCTGGCTGAATGCGAGGAGATCGCCTATCACGAGGTATTCGATGCTACCTATACCTGGAAGCTCCTTCACAAGATGGAAGCTGTATGGAGAAAAGAGGCTGGTCTGGATGGACTCAACGAGGTTTTATCGTACTACAGCTCCATGTTCCCTCCTGATGCGATACGCGTATATTTTACTTCCAACCACGATGAAAATTCACATAGCGGCAGCGAATATGAACGAATGGGTGATGCTGCCAGGGCCTTTGCGGTGCTATGCGCTACCTGGAACGGCATGCCTATGATCTACAGCGGACAGGAACTGCCGAATCATAAGCGGCTGCAATTTTTCGAGAAGGACCCCATCGCCTGGACAGGGCAATATGAGCTGCATGATTTTTACAAGACACTGCTGGCATGCAGGCGGCGGAACCCTGCCCTGAGGGCCGGCGATCCTGCTGTCACTACCCGTCAGATATCCACGAACGAGAACTGGCGTTGCTTTGGCTTTGTACGTTGCATCGGCGAGCATGAAGTGCTGGTGCTCCTGAATATCTCCGGCGAACCGTTGGCGGTGCCTGCGGGAGATCTGCAACTGGAGGGAGCCTTCCGGGAGATATTTTCGGGAACAGAGATCGATGTGCCATCCGTTGGGCGGATAGGTCTGGCGCCATGGGGATACCGGGTGTTTGAAAAGAAGAACGGCTGACCATTGGCCAGCCGTTCAATTAGCTATTCTCCACTGTTAAGCCGCAACGGATAAGTATATACTCCTTCATAGCCTGCGAATACGCCTTCCAGCTTGATCGTGCCGGTTGCTTTTTGCAGGATGGCCTGGAGCTCTTCCACACTTTTGACATCCTGCCCGTTGGCTTTCAGGATGATGAACCCTTCCTGGATCCTGGATTTATCCATCAGCCCGTTTTCCGTAATGGATTTTACGACGACACCACCTTTTACATCCAGGTTGGCGGCGTCCTTTTTATTCAGGGTCTCCAGCGTGGCGCCCAATTTATCCAGCACGGAGGTCTTTACCACGGAAGTCGTACCGGAATTGTTGCGCAGCACTACGGGAACTGTATAGTCCTTACCGTCCCTCTTGTAAGTAACGGTTATCTTTTCACCGGGGCTGTAGGTGGCGATGAGGCCTACCATTTCAGCGCCTGTGACGACTGTATTGCCATTCAGCTTTGTGATCAGGTCGCCTTTTTTGAGGCCTGCATGGAAGGCTGCTCCATCAGGAGTAACATCCATTACATATACGCCTTCGCCATCCTTGATCCCCACCTCTCTTTTCTGGTCATCGCTCATATTATCCCTGGGGTATTGGATACCGAGGAATGCGCGTTGAGGCGTACCGAACTTCATGATATCGCTGACGATCTTTTTGACGATGTTGACGGGGATGGTAAAGGAATAGCCTGCATAAGAACCCGTGGGGGAAGCGATGGCGGAGTTTATACCGATCAGCTGTCCCTGGGTATTGATGAGGGGGCCTCCACTGTTGCCGGGGTTAACGGCTGCGTCCGTCTGGATAAAGGATTCAACGGGGGTCTGGCTTTGACGTTTGTTGATGTCCAGCGTACGGCCCTTGGCGCTCACAATACCGGCGGTGACGGTGGTTTCCAGCGTGAGGGGATAACCGACTGCCAACACCCACTGTCCAATCTTTACGTCATCGGAGTTGCCATATAAAAGGAAGGGCAGTCCCTGTGCGTCGATCTTCACCACGGCAAGGTCGCTGCTGGGGTCGGTCCCAATGACCTTTGCCTTGAATGATTTTCTGTTGCTGAGGGTGACTGTCACCTCGTCGGCGCCGTCCACTACGTGGTTGTTGGTAACGATATAACCATCGTTGCTGATGATGACACCGGAGCCGGAAGCCATTTCAGGCAGAGAGCGCATGCCATTGCCATTTCCGAAGAAGTCATCGGGGTCGATGCCAAAGAGGTCGGAAAAGGGATTACGCCTGGGGAGGTTATTGCTTACGGTACGAACGGTCTTTGT
>DASZVM010000294.1:0-5260 GCA_035547295.1 Puia sp.
GCTCAGCACCAGCAGGGTGCAAGGCTCCAGGGTTTCTATGCTGAACTGGCTTGGCTGGCCGGACCGGAAGCTCTCCACGGAGGAAACCCCCTCTCCTTCAAAGAAGAACTGGAAGTTGACGTCCTTGCCATGGTTGTTGAACCACATCCTGATGCAGCCTTTACGGATAAAATATGCCTGACGGGCTACTTGCCCTTCCTGCAGCAGTAGCGTGTGAGCGGGAACGGTCATTTCCTTAAAAAGGTGCCCGTATTTTTCCCAGTCGACAGGCTGTACAGTTGTCTTATCTTTATGGGGAGAAGGCATGGTTATTGCGGCATGGCATCATCTACAAAGATACGCGCTATGACAAAATATGACGCAATCATTATCGGTTCCGGTCAGGCGGGTAATCCTCTGGCTAAAAAGCTCGCCGGCGCAGGCTGGAAAGTGGCTGTTATAGAGCGTAAATGGGTAGGCGGCACCTGTATCAATACGGGCTGTACACCAACCAAGACCATGATCGCCTCGGGGCGCATAGCCTATCTCGTTAAAAGGAGCAGGGATTTTGGCGTCGATGTGGAGGGGTACTCCATCAACATGGAAGAGGTCGTCCGCCGTAAGAATGCAGTGGTGCTCTCTTTCAGGGAATCCTCCATGAAGGGGCTGCTGCAGCCGGCGAATATAAAGATCGAGTTCGGCAATGCGGTATTTACAGGTGAAAAAGAGGTGACGGTAACCAAGGAAGACGGCTCTCTGTCCACGCTTACGGCAAATTATATCTTTATCAATGCGGGGACCAGCCCTGTCATCCCTTCCATTCCGGGGCTGGATACAGTGGATTACCTTACTTCGGACACCATTATGGACGTGCTGGAAACGCCCCGTCACCTGGTGATCATCGGCGGCAGCTATATCGCCCTGGAATTCGGTCAGCTGTATCGCAGACTGGGCAGCGAGGTCACGGTCATAGAGAGCAGTCCGCACTTCCTGTCGAAAGAAGACGATGATATTGCAGCTGAATTGAAAAAGATACTGGAAGACGATGGTATCAGGATATTGACAAATGCCAAAATCACGCAGGTGTCCTCGGGTCCGGAAGGCATCCGGGTGGATTGCACCATGCCGCCCGGCACCTATGCCCCTGAGACGAATGTTGCGGGACACACGATCAAGGGGTCCCATCTGCTGGTGGCCACGGGGCGCAGCGCCAATACGACAGCGCTCAACCCGGGCGTTGCGGGCGTTCGTCTGGACGAGCGCGGCTTTATTATTGTCAACGAAAAGCTGGAGACCAACATCCCGGGGATATACGCCCTGGGGGACGTGAAGGGCGGCCCTCAGTTCACGCATATTTCCTATAACGATCATCTTATCGTATACAAGAACCTGATGGAGAATGGCAGCGAAAGCACGACAGGCAGGCTTCCCGTCTATTGTCTTTTCACCGACCCCGAGCTGGGCCGGATAGGGCTTACGGAAAAAGAGGCGCGTGCAAAAGGTCTCAACATCCGGGTAGCCGCCATGCCTGCGGCACATATAGCCAGGGCGTCCGAGAACGGGGAGACCCGTGGTCTTCTGAAAGCTGTCGTGGATGCCGATAACAAAAAAATAATAGGGGCGGCCATGCTGTCTGCAGGAGGTGGTGAATTGATGAGTATATTGCAGATGGCCATGATGGGGGGTGTCACTTACGACCGGATCAGGGACGCTGTATTTGCCCACCCGACTTTTGCCGAGAGTCTGAACAATCTTTTCGGGAACCTGCAAGGATGATAGAAGCAAAAAACGTTACAAAGACCTTTGACGGTCACACTGCCGTAGACAATGTTTCCTTTACCGTAAAAAAAGGGGAAACCCTTGTATTATTAGGACGCAGCGGCAGCGGCAAAACCACCCTGCTGAAAATGATCAACCGTCTTATCGAACCCGGCTCCGGCGAGATCCGCATCGACGGCAGGAGCACAAAGGACGGCTCGCCCGAAGAATTACGGAGAAAAATAGGGTACGTGTTCCAGAATACGGGACTTTTTCCTCATTACACCATCGAAGGGAATATCGCCATTGTGCCCCGGCTCCTTGGCTGGGAGAAGGAAAAGATCCGGGAGCGTATTTTTTCGCTGATGGAGAAGCTGGGGCTTCCCGCAACATATCTTTCATCTTATCCGCATCAGCTCAGCGGTGGTCAGCAGCAGCGCGTAGGGCTGGCCAGGGCGTTGGCCGCCGACCCTCCCATCCTGCTGATGGATGAACCCTTCGGTGCGCTGGACCCCATTACAAGGGTCAGCCTGCAAAAGGATTTTAAAGAGCTGGATGAGCTTCAGCGCAAGACCATTATCCTGGTGACCCATGACGTGCAGGAAGCTTTCGGGCTGGCGGACCGCATCTGCCTGATGGACAAAGGCAGGATCATACAGGCCGGCGAGCCCCGGGAGCTGCTGTTCCATCCTGCAGATGAATATGTGAAAAATTTTTTTGACGACCAGCGTTTTCTGCTGGAAGTGAAGATGATGGACCCTTCGGACCACGATGCCCTTATCACTGCATTCGATCATTTTAAGAACCGGGAAGCATAATGGAGCAAACACAGCCTCTCTGGCAATTCATGCGGCAGGAGTCCGGCAAGCTGCTGCAACAGACCTTCGAGCATGTGGGGCTGACCTTTATTTCCCTGCTGATCGCCATCGCCATCGGTATGCCGCTGGGGATCTATATCACCCATCGCCGACGGGCGGCGGGCGCTGTCCTGGGGACGGCCGGTGTGCTGCAGACCATTCCAAGCATTGCGCTCCTGGGGTTTATGATCCCCCTGCTGGGTATCGGGCCCCTGCCTGCCATCACGGCCCTTTTTCTTTATGCGCTGCTGCCTATCATCCGCAATACTTATGCGGGTATCAACGGGGTGGACCCCCTGGTGAAGGAGGCGGCGATAGCCATGGGGATGACCCGGCGGCAGCGTTTGTTCAAGGTTGAGCTGCCCCTGGCTTTTCCCGTCATCATGGCAGGCATACGCACGGCTACGGTGATCAATGTGGGTGTGGGCACCCTGGCTGCCTATATCGCCGCCGGCGGACTGGGAGAATTTATTTTTGGGGGCATCGCCCTCAACAATACCAATATGATCCTGGCCGGGGCCATACCTGCTGCGTTGCTGGCCATCCTGCTGGATTTCCTCCTGTCCCTTGTACAGAAGATGGGCAGAAGAAAAAGACGGACGATGTTGTGGGCATTGCCGGTGGCGTTCCTGCTGCTCTCTTCTTTTTACGTGCTGCCGCTGGGATACAGCACCCGGCTGCTGGCCGGCTTTACACCCGAATTCATGGGACGCAGCGATGGGGACATCGGGCTTCGAACCATATACGGACTAAAGATCCGTACGGTCGTCATCAGCGATGCCGTCATGTACAAAGCGGCATATGAAAAGAAGCTGGATGTCATCAGCGGATATAGTACGGATGGAAGATTGAAGACCTATGACCTGCTGACATTGGAGGACGACAAAAAGATCTTCCCTCCTTATTATGCGGCGCCGGTCATCCGGAAAGAGGTCCTGGAGAAGTATGCGATGCTGGGACCTGTGCTGAATAAATTAGCCGGCCGGATCAACGATTCGATCATGACGGAGCTGAACTACAAAGTGGAGCATCTGGGTCAGACGCCGGAAAGATGCGCACGGGACTTTTTGATAAAGGAAGGGTTGTACAAAACGCCTGCCCCGGCCGTGGAAGGCACTGTAAGACTGGGTTCCAAGATCTTTCCCGAACAATATATCCTCATCAATATGTATGCGATGCTCATCCGGGGGTATACAGGCTTGCAGGTGGATACAAAAACAGGTCTGGGTGGAACAAAAATATGCTTTGAAGCGTTGGTGAATGACAGGATCGATATGTACCCGGAGTATACAGGTACGGCCCTGCTGGCCATCCTGCAGCCAAAGACAGAGGATGTCCGTCGTCTGGGAGGGGATAGAGATAGCGTTTATAACTATGTGAAAGACCGGTTTGTTAAAGAATACGGTCTTACCTGGCTGGACCCCATTGGGTTTAACAATGCCTATGCCCTGATGATGCGGAGAAGACAGGCACAACAATTGGGGATACATACCATATCGGACCTTGTCGACTACCTGAAAAAAAACAAGCTATGAGCCTTTTAGAACAATACCGCGCCATCCGTCAGGCCAGCGAAGCCATCTGCCGTCCCCTGAGAACGGAAGATTATGTAGTGCAGCCTGTTGTGGATGTCAGCCCTCCCAAATGGCACCTGGGACATACCACCTGGTTCTGGGAGACCTTTGTTCTTATGAAATATGATCTGGCTTACAAGGTCTTCAACCCCGACTACAACTATGTCTTCAACAGCTATTATGAGACCATCGGGGCCAGGGTCATACGGACCGACCGGGGTAACCTGAGCCGTCCTTCCGTGGAAGAGATCTATAGTTACCGGAAATACGTAGATGCGGCGATGCAGCGGCTGCTGTCCTGTGATATGAACGATGTGCTGCGGGACACCCTGCTCCTGGGACTCAACCACGAACAGCAGCACCAGGAATTGTTGTGGACGGACATCAAATATATCCTTGGACATAACCCGCTGCTGCCGGCGCTGCTGGAGAAGGACATCGATGATGTCCCCGGCCCGGAAGGGACTGGCTTCGTACCCATAACAGCCGGTGTTTATGAGATAGGTTTTGAAGGGGAAGGATTTTTTTTCGACAATGAAAAGGCACGTCATAAAGTATATCTTGATGCTTATGAGATATCCTCCTCGCTGGTGACAAACGGGGAGTTCCTTGACTTTATGAAAGCCGGGGGATATGAGGACTTCAGATACTGGCATGCGGAGGGTTGGGATTGGGTAAAGAACAATCATGTCAGGGCTCCCCTGTACTGGCACCTGATGGAAAATGAATGGCATTACTATACGCTGGCAGGACTGCACCCCCTGGATCCCGGGGCACCTGTCTGTCACATCAGCTATTATGAGGCCGTCGCTTATGCTTCCTGGAAGGGTTTGCGTCTTCCTACGGAAGGAGAATGGGAGGTCGCTTCTGAAAAATTTAGCTGGGGAAGAAGATGGGAATGGACGGAAAGCGCCTATCTTCCTTACCCGGGATTTAAAAAAGCGGAAGGCGCCATCGGGGAATATAACGGGAAGTTCATGGTGAACCAGATGGTCCTGAGGGGGGCTTCGGTGGCTACTCCTGCTCATCATAGCCGGAAGACATACCGGAATTTTTTTCATCCTCCCCTGCGCTGGCAATTTACTGGCATAC
>DASZVM010000295.1:0-3108 GCA_035547295.1 Puia sp.
GATGACGGTGCTTTTGGCGATCCTGAACAGCTGGGCGGAGATATCGTGTGTTTCGGACAGGGTTTCTCTTTTTTCCCAGAGCCTGATAAAAGTGAGCTGGACGGTCTCTTCGGCGAGCCAGGGGGATTGGGTGTATCTATAAATATACTGGTAAAGCTTCTGATTGTATGTCTCAAAAACTTCACTGTAGACGAGCCTGTTACCATCTTTTATCTCTTTCACCTGGTTCATAGCAGTGCCGCAAAGTTCTGGTCAAAATGTAGAATCGGTAGTTAAGGTAAGATTATTTTAGTATTAACAATATGTTTGGGTAAGTAGTTATTTTTTTTACGATCCCATAATTTGGTTATAGGCCGAGAGCACGAAAATTGATCAAATGAAGGCATTTAAAAGAGTTGGAAAAGTAGGTAGCAGACAATAAGATTGATTTTCACGGAATTAACAAATCGTGATTTTGGTAATCGAAAATTAAAATTACCTTTATACCAGAATTTGCATGAAAAAAGTCCTGGCGACTATATTGGCAATTATCTATCTCTCCACCTCGATGGGAGCTACCGTGCATATGCACTATTGCATGGGCAAGCTGGTTGACTGGGGATTACTGGACCATTCCGGTGAGAATTGCTCCTCCTGTGGAATGCAAAATATGCAGGCGGCAGAGGGGAGCAAGGTGGCCAAAAAGGATTGTTGCCGGGATGAACACCGGCAGATCAAGACAGACAAGGAACAGAAACCGGGTCAAAGTTTTATTGAATTTGCTAAGATAATTCCCTCTGCAGCTATCCTTTCTTACAGCGCATGGACAGATCCTTTTGTCGCTTCTCCTGTCCTGGCTCTTCCTGTAGTTAAAGGGCCGCCCTTAAATACCGGCATTCCCGTTTTCCTGCGCAACTGTAATTTCCGCATTTGATTTATTCCTGTTTAGTGTAGCCTGGCGTTCTGTCGGGCTTTTGTGCTTTATGGAAAAGCAAAAAGGATACCCCAGGAATGAAGATGTAAAGAAAAAAGCATGGTTCAAAAATTAATAGAACTATCCCTGCGCAACAGGCTGGTCGTGCTGCTGATGGCGGCGGGACTGTTTGCCTGGGGAATTTACTCGGTAGAGCGAAACCCTATCGACGCGATCCCGGACCTGTCTGAGAACCAGGTGATCGTTTTCACGGAATGGATGGGCCGTAGTCCCCAGATCATAGAAGATCAGGTGACCTACCCGCTGGTGAGCAATCTCCAGGGCATACCCAAAGTAAAGAACGTGAGAGGAACCTCCATGTTCGGGATGAGCTTTGTGTATATCATCTTCGATGATGACGTAGATATCTACTGGGCGCGGACCCGCGTGCTGGAACGGCTGAGCTATGCCCAGCGGCTGCTGCCTGCAGACGTTACGCCGTCTTTAGGACCGGATGGAACAGGTGTAGGGCATGTTTTCTGGTATACGCTGTCGGCTAAACAAATGGACCTGGGGGAGCAGCGGGCCTTGCAGGACTGGTACGTCAAGCTGGGGTTGCAGACCGTTCCCGGGGTGGCGGAAGTAGCTTCCTTTGGGGGATTTGAGAAACAGTACCAGCTGGCTGTCGACCCTGTCAAGCTCCAGTATTATAATGTATCCATGATGGATGTGATGAATAAGGTCCGGGCAGGCAACAATGATGTGGGTGGGCGAAAGCTCGAGATGGGTGATATGGCCTATATCATCCGGGGCCTGGGATATGTAAAGAATAAGGGGGACCTTGAAAATATTTCCGTGGGGAATTACAAGGGTATCCCGGTTCGCGTGAAGGACATTGGGACGGTGCAGATGGGCGGGGACCTCCGTCTGGGTATTTTCGACGAGAATGGCGAAGGCGAGGTAGTGGGTGGCATCGTGGTCATGCGATATGGCGAGAATGCGGATAAGGTGATCGAGAATGTGAAGAAGAAAATGGCCGATCTGCAACGGGGACTGCCGGAAGGAGTGACTTTTAAGGTTGCGTACGACCGAAGTGAGCTGATCAAAGCTGCCATTGGGAATGTAAAGGACAAGCTGATCGAGGAAATGATCGTGGTATCTGTCATTGTGATCCTGTTCCTCCTGCATTGGCGGAGCGCACTGAGCATTATTATCCAGATACCCCTGACGGTAGCTACGAGCTTTATCCTGCTGAATGCTTTTGGCTTATCCTCGAACGTTATGTCCCTTACGGGTATCGCACTCGCTATTGGCATCATCGTAGATAATGGGATCATCATGTCGGAGAACTCCTATCGTCATCTGGCAGAGGAGCAGCAGCGGCTGCCTGCGGGGCAGCGGTTAGGGGCAGCGACACGCATGGAAGTGATCCGGCGCGCCTGCATCCAGGTATCAAGAGGCGTATTCTTTTCCACGTTGATCATTATTACCTCCTTTCTGCCGGTGTTCCTGCTGACAGGACAAGAGGGTAAACTGTTCCATCCCCTGGCCTATACAAAGACTTTTATCCTGATAGTCGATGCCATCCTCGTGATTACGCTGGCCCCGGTGCTGATCTCTTTCTTCATGAAAGGCCGCTTCCGGCCGGAATCGGCTAACCCGGTGAATCGCATCCTGGAAAGGATCTATGAACCGGTGATACGGGCTTGTATCAAATGGCGGAAAACGACCATCGGCATCAATATCCTGGCACTGGCAGTCAGCATCCCCTTGCTGTTGAGCCTTGGACGGGAGTTCATGCCGCCGCTGGACGAAGGTTCGCTGTTGTTTATGCCCGTGACCTTGCCGGACGTCTCCAATTCGGAAGTAAAGCGCTTGCTGCAAGTACAGGACAAGATCATCAAGTCGGTGCCGGAAGTGGACAATGTGCTGGGTAAGGGAGGCAGGGCTAATACGGCCACGGATAATTCTCCCATTTCCATGATCGAGACCATTGTCCTGCTCAAACCCAAGGCGCAATGGCGTTCCGGCGTGACAAAGGACAGTCTTATACGGGAGCTGAATGAGAAGCTACAGATACCTGGCGTGACCAACGGATGGACCCAGCCGATCATCAACCGTATCAATATGCTCTCTACCGGCATCCGGACGGATGTGGGTGTCAAGGTATATGGGCAGAACCTGGATTCGATCAACGTCTTCGCCCAGCAGATACG
>DASZVM010000296.1:0-1536 GCA_035547295.1 Puia sp.
TGTGCTCGACCCGAAATACAGGGATGATCATCCCAATTTACAAAGATAGACTGCGCAGGGGGTGACGTGTTACAACCTTACATAAGTTGCCACCTGCAATACATGGTTGACGGTGGAATTGTTCCCCAATCCGCTGATGTACTGGTTGAGATACCCCATTTCCACATCAAACTGTTTGCTGCAGCGATAGCCGACAGCGAGATAGGCCCTGTTCTGATCAAAGAACTTGCCGTTGACGGGCAAAGGATCACCCACGTTGAGAAAGATCTCGTTCTGGATGGCGGCAAAAAAACCCTGCGTAAATGCCCGTGAAGTAGCAGAAGGCTGTGCTTCCGTGGCGCTGCCGGGAGCCGCGGGGGCATCGATGGCATGCACGCAGCTGAAAGGGATAACGGCTCTTGTGAAATAACGGAACCTGCCGGCGTATACATGTTTATCTTTTACCAGCGACTCCCCTTCGGCATGGAACCGGGGTATATAGCGCTGTTCCAGCCGGCCCCGGTGCTGGATGGCGGTAGAGCGGGCTTTGGAGGAAAGATGCACGTTGTGGCTCACGACCACCTGTTCCCAGATGCGGTGCTCCGGCAGATATCCTGTAACGCCGCCAGATATACGCTGCTGGGGTACGATAAGATATCCGACGGTACCGGTGATGTTGGACTTGAAATAGTAGTTGACGCCGGGACGGATGAGCAGGGAATGCATTTGCTTCCACTGGTCGGTGCTCCTGTACTGGATGTCAAAGTAGAAACCCCATTTGGGCGAAAGCTTATAGTTCTGAAAGGTGGCTCCCCAGCCGCTGAACTGGGATTGTGCGGCGGCGGGACGGATGATGGCAATAGAGAGCATGGCCATCAGGATGGTCAGCCGGAGGTGGTGTTTTTTCATATCCCAAAAAGAAGGAATAAAATTCTAAAGAAATCCTAAAGTTCGGGACTGACCGGTGAGGCCGGCCCTGGTCTATTTCCGTATAATACTATCCAGCACAATGCCCCCGGCAATTGCCACATCGGGGATATGACCCTTTTCCCTTCCTTCCGGCGTTTTATTTGTAAAAGCATACCACAGCATGGAGGCCCTCAGGTACATGATGCGCGTGACCTGTCCTGTCAGCAGATCCTGATGGAACTGATGATAATGCCCATCCGTGGACATGAGGGCTTTCCACGTGGTAGGGGGATCCGTCTTTAAAAAGGATCTATGCGCATTCATATAGTCGGTCTGGATGGCGCTGGCGGGGAATTGCACCACGAGGTCGGAATCATTGACAAGAGAGGTGAAGTCGGGGGTGGAATATTCTATATCGGTAGTGCCGTCCGGCAATTTTTCACCCCAGGCTACACGGATGGGACAGCCTTGCTTTACGGCTTGTAAAAGGGCCTTTTTGTCCCCGAACAAAGTGTGTCCATCCCTATCGTTTTGAAAGACAGGCCGCCATCCGGCGGGGGCGGAGGTCCAGGTGTCGGAGAAGCTGACGACGGCCAGCATGACCAATACGGAAATACCTAGCTTGTAATACATATAACACATTGAGAA
>DASZVM010000297.1:0-5192 GCA_035547295.1 Puia sp.
GTCTGGGCAAGCGAACCTGTAACAGCAAAAAGGACAATGACCGTAAGAAATGACTTCATGGTTGTGAAATTTATGTCATAAAAGTAGCCGCACCTTAATGGCTGCGCAATCATTAAAAAGGATGATTTTTAGGATAACCTGACCGGAGTGGGGAGAAAAGAATAGAAAAATCATTAAAAAAAATGATTGCTATCAAACTATTCCTTATCGTTATTTGCTATGTCAGAAAAGATGTAAATTTTATGGGTCTATTATAATCATTTAAGGATCAATACCACATCGGCACCAGCCCCCAGCTCAACCCCGCTTACCACCGTGGCATCACCCTCCTTCCGGACATCCGGCTTTGCCGGCACATACTTCCCAGTCTCGCAATCATAAACGGCTAACCCTCCCAGGACCCCTGACCCGATCTTCAGCTGACCAGTCACCGGGGCGCCCGTCAGGTTATGCAGATAAACATATGTTTCCGTCCCGCACCTGACCGCAAACCGTTCGATGCTGTCCGTATCCATGGATGTCCTCACGCTGTCAAAAGCACCATTCCCTGCCTTCATCATCCTGTCCAGGACCAGCCGTACATGGCTGATATAGACATCCGTCCCGCGCTTGTCAAAATACTCCCACCACCAGGACATGGGCAGCACCGGCGTCGGCGAGAACAGACCATACCACAACCCCCTTTTAAAATCCGAATCCATCCCATCGGCAAAGTCATCAAAATTCTTCGACCAGTCCCACTCATACCCAAACTCTCCGATCACATAGGGTTTTCCAAACTTCCGAACATACGCCACGATCGTAGACGGTATATTCCGGGTGGCCTTATAAATATGCTTTTGATTAAAGTCCATATGACCAAGGCTGTTCAACCCCGCCAGGTCCCGGTGCGAAATGCTTGTCGTGACCAGATGTCCGTACGGGTCCAGCTGCTTCATATAGGCGCTCATTTCATCATGCCATTGGACAATGTCCACGGCCTTGATAGGATCACGGGGATTGCCAAACTGTACATTGTCCACCTCGTTGAAAAACTCCCAGGCCCCGATGGCAGGGCTATAACCCCATCTAGCCACGATGTATCGCAAACGGTCCCGGTATTTAACCTTCGCTGCCGGATTTACAAAAAAGTCAGCCGCCGATGCAGCTGCGCCGCCTTCCGACTGATGATAAGCTCCGGGCCCAAGCGTCAGCATCACATGCAGACCCAGGGAGTCGCAAAGATCTACCAGTCTGTCAAGCTTCGCGACAGCGCTGGGGTTAAAATATTCGTCACTGGGCTGGTAACGGTTGTTGTTAAACCCGCTCTTCCAGTCGATGGGAAGGTTCCAGCGACACATCCAGGTACGGAAAAAATTCCCTCCATGCGCCACCAACAGAGGCAGCATCCTTTCGTAGTTATATTTTATACTGTCCTCATTCAATCCCGGAAAATATTTCGAATCGTCCCTGGCACGCGACTCCCAGCATATGTTCTCTCCCAGCCCACGAAAAGGGCGGCCATTGTCAAACACAAAGCTCCAATCATCCTTCGCATGCAGGATGCCGGCCCTATCCGATCCCCCCGCCTCGAACTTCCCGCCACCTCCATTGACAATCTTCCCTTTCTCCCGCAGCGAAAAATTATATTTATACCGCCCCTTCTCCTGCGGCAGGAACCGGGCTTTCCACCACGACTCCAATCCGCTGCCTCCTTTGACATAATAGCAGGGAAGCGCCAACCGCCGGCCCGAAGGCGCCACCAGGATCATGTCCAGCGCAACATCATCCTGTGCATACGGATTTTGCCAGTCGGCTACCAACCGTATATCCCATTCCGCCCTTTCATACTGTCGGACATTCGGTGTCTCAAGAACAGCGCTCTTTATAACAGGTTGTGCAAATAGGTCCTGAACAAAAAAAAGGAAAACTAACAATATCGTCGTTCGCATAATATATCGAATTTTAAGAACAATGTCATTCATTAGGGTATCTGCGAAAAGCTCACATCATCCACGAGAAAGGCGCCGCCGGACTTCCCTTCCCAGGAACCTGCCTGTATCCCCAGGTACATCCAGCCCGTCGTCGTCGCCGTATAGATCCCGTCCGTTGCATAAGGCCCGTAAGAACCATATGAATGACAAACAGTGATCATGCTCCCGTCTACAGCCACCGTAGGACCGCTCCCGCTATAGCCGCCCCAGCCATGCCAGGTATTCAGGGAAACCAGCAGCTGTGTGGGCGGGCTGCCATTATTCTCATTCCAGGTGTTGGCGTCGTTCGACAGATAGAATTGCATATAACATTGCGACCCGCCGGCCGGCAGCTTCACCTGCGCGGAGAACTGATATTGCTTCCCGGCCTGCACATAGACGGGCTGGTATAACAATTCGTTGGTCGAACCCGTGCTGGGAGCCACAAATGACGGGAACTCCAGACAGCCGCCGGAACCCGCCGCAGGTTTGTCGGCCGTATATCCGAATGTGGGAGGATTATTCGCCTGTGAACTCCACACCTTCCAGGAAGAAGCGTCGACGCTTTCCATCCCTCCGCCATTGATACATTCATATCCTACCGTCACGTTGGTGGTAATGACAGACGTATCCCCGCCTATGCCATAAACGGTCAGCGTCACGGGGTAGACACCCCCGGCAGGGAAAACATGCGTGGGAGAAATGGCGCTGCTCCTGGCAGAATTGTCCCCGAAGTCCCAGGAACAGGAGTCAAGGCTCACCGAAGCATTATTGAAAGCAAGATAAACGCCCGAAGAGGTGGTGGTAAACTTTGCCGCAGCCTTGGCCGCAGCGATCACCAGGATGGATGTGTCGGCGGAATAGCCCGCATCGCTCCTGACCACCAGCTTTACCGTATATCTGCCGGATGTCGCATATAGGTGAGCAGGACTGGCATCGGTGGAGCTGGTACCGTCCCCGAACTGCCAGTAATAGCTGGCCGCATGCTGCGACTGGTCCTTGAATTGAATGGCAAGGGCATTCGTATCGGCAGCGCTATAGGAGACCGCCACCGCCGGTTTGGCCCCGTCAACGACGGTGGAGCTGAACGCCTTGTCCTTCCGGCAGGCCATCGACTGGATCAGCACCCCGGCGGCAAACACATAGAAAAATAATGATTTCATAAACGCTCATTTAATTACAGATGCAGGGCATCTACATCGATTAGAACAATGGTTTGGGAGTTCACGCTGCTTAGCTGATATCTCGAAGGCTTTGTCAGATAGACGGCCAGCGCCGCCTTCTTTCCACTGAGCGCCTTCAGCTGGTCCTTGTCTACCGACAACCAGAACGTCGCCTGGTTGCTGCCGGACGGCACGGCCACCGTCGCCGGCAACGAATATGCCGAAGAAGGCAACAGGACTATCGGAGCGCCCGGATCGGGATTTCCCACCAGGCTGCCATCGGCAATCGCCGCATTGATCGTATCAGGGTTGGTAAGGATCGCCACCGAATACGCATCACCCGCCGCTTTCCCCGACCGCAGCACGCCCAGCACGATGTTCACCTTATTATTCGGCGTGTCGATGACATAATTGTAGGTGGCAGAGTCCAACCCTGACGGAACATTATAAACGATGCTCGCCGGATTACCCGACTGTATCGACTGCGGCATATAAATGCTGGTAATGCCATAATCCATCTTGCTCGCTTCCTTTTCACAGGCGCCGGCGATGCACAGGATGGCCGGACACAAAATGTATAGGTACCTTTTCCTTATAAGCATGTTATAGAATTTTAAATATTTTTAATACGCGGGATTCTGCTCCAGCGTCCCCTTGGAATTGGTAATTTCTCCCTGGTAAAAAGGGAAATAATACATGGCCGCCGGGAAAACCCTTGGCGCCACATCCACCACCTGGTAGCTGAATGTCGTCCCGTTGGCATTCTTTGTGACGGCCACGCCCTCAACGGGTTTATTGAGTGCAGTCTGCGCCTGCTGCCAACGCAGCAGGTCCCAATACCTGAAATTCTCAAACGCCAGCTCGACCCTGCGCTCATGCTGTACTACCTGCCGGAAGTCGGCCTGTGCGGCGGCAGTCACCGCCGGCAGAGACGTGCTCGCCCTGTCCCGCACCTTCTGTAAAGCCTGCCGGGCTGTCATCGAATACCCATTGCTGGCATCCGGACCATAAGCTTCATTCATAGCCTCCGCATAATTCAGCAGTATCTCGGCATAACGGAAGATAATCCATTGATGTGCCGCCGTTCCACCCTGTGTAAGGTTCAGGTTGTCCGTCAGGAATTTCTTGAGATAGTATCCCGTCCGGCTGGTGTTGGACTTCGCCATATCGTCCGTTCCACCGGGCGATTCATCGATAATACGTCCATTCCAGGTGCTGCCGTTCACAACCACCGTGGCATTCAGCCGGGGGTCCCGGTTCGCATACCGGTTGGATGGGTCCGGGGCGCCTGTGTATTCATACTGCCCGACAAGATTCTCCGTGGGCGTTACACCGCTGTGCCCGCCGGGTGTGCCTATCGGATAGTTAGCCTCTTCCTGCTGATTGCTGGCCGGCATGTATTCCGCAAAGATGGTTTCAGGGCTGCCGGTGGCGTTATTTCCCGTAAAATAACTTCCATAGGCCGGAGCCAGCGAATAAAGGTTCAGCGCGATCACATCATTGGCCGCCGCCGCTGCGGCCTTCCATTTGGAAACATCCCCACCCGTGTTGTGCAGAGGACTCGCGGCCTCCAACAACACCCGCGCCTTCAGGGCAAGCGCCGCGCCTTTCGTAAAACGCCCCAACTGGTCGGCATAGCCGGAGGACGACCAGTTCGTCTGCAGGCTGTCCACATAATTATCGATCTCGGAAACGATATAGCTCACCACCTCGTCATAAGAGCTCCGGTGATAGTATGCCGAATCCGTATGCTGCAGCGTGCTTTCTATGATCGGGACACCGCCATATCTTTTTATCAGCTCGGCATAATAAAAAGCGCGTGCAATATGGGCTTCCCCACGGTACCAGCCGATAAAAAGCCTGTCCCTTGTATAGTTCACCTTGTCATCCACGGTGTCCCTGTTCATGATCAGGAACGCAGCGGCGTTTTTCGAATAATCGAGGAAAAAATTGGCCGCCTGGATCCCATCGTACATATTTTTATAGAAGCCCTCCCCTGCCGGGATATTGATGCTGCTTGGGCTTAGCGTCCCCTGGTTGAACAGCTGCGCATTCGTGGAATACTTCGCCGTCTGCT
>DASZVM010000298.1:0-11086 GCA_035547295.1 Puia sp.
GAGGGGCAGTTCCTTACATTAAAAGGCGCCGGATTTACTAACTGGTTCAGAGGGCTTGATTTTAACATTACAGATTCCGATGGCACTTCAAGGAGTTTTGGCGCCAAACTGGTGGGTTATAATGGCGGCACAAACAGGATACTGGGCTTGATCCAATATAATTGCGAGGTATTCAACTTTACCGGAGGTACCTATGCTTTTGGTAACCCCGTGCTCCTCCAGTCTGGCGCCGTAGGGGCCTACCATTCGGACCTGAATATCACCTTGCAGGGGAATACGCAGAACCCTAATCCTACAGGGATCAAATTCTATGCAGTGAATTACAGCACCTCTCAGCCCGTGATGTCCATCATGCAAACTGGAAAAATCGGGATTGGGACAACTGCTCCTTCTGCTCAACTTCATACGACAGGCGACGTCCGGTTTGCCGGTCTTACCAACGACAGCACCCAGACCCGTGTGTTGGTGAGTGATGCAGATGGCAATCTCTATTATCGCAGCGCCTTCTCCCTGGCTGCCACCGATATGCTCCGCAGCTCGCTCGCCGTCAATGGGGTTATCCGTGCTAAAGAACTAAGGCTTTCCCGCGAAGGATGGCCCGACTATGTCTTCGACAGCACTTATCGACTGAGCCCTTTAAAGGAAGTAGAGGAATATATCCGGAAGAATAACCATCTGCCAGGTATTCCATCTGCTGTTGAAGTGGCCAGGGAAGGACTGTCCGTCGGTGAGAACCAGGCAACGCTGACAAAAAAGGTCGAAGAGCTGACATTGTATAGCATCGAGCTGGAGAAAAAGGTGACGGCTCAAAACAACCTGCTCGAGCTGATGCAACAACAGATAAATGAACTCAAAAAGGAGATCAGAAAGAAATGATCCGGTTTTAATACTTTTGATGCGGAAGCATTAAATACATGCGAATTATAACATCAGCACTCTTCCTCCTTCTGCCCATGGCTCTCGTGCAGGGCTGCCTGTTCAACAGCAGAACATATACATTGTACCTGGTCATGGATAAGAATTGTAAGGTGGATCAAACCTCAGTAGTAATACTGGAAGGAAAGGAGATAGGGGAGGTCAAAAGCACAACAATACTGGATACAAGTAAGGTCATCATGGAGCTGTCGGTTAAAAAAGACGCCAGGATACCAGCCTCCTATACTGTAAAGTGCTGGCAAAATTTACTGGGTACGGTGTATATCGATATTTCGCGAAATATAAGAACAGATGCGGGCAATATGGCATATCGCCAGGCCGGAGATACTTTATATGGATCGTATGTGTCCCGCCGGCAGCGGGATTCTGTCCTGAACGGAGCGATCCATCATAACCTGCAGGAGCTAAAAGGCGTATTGGATAGCGTTACCGCTAAAGGCAATGATCCATCGAAATGATGTTGATCAAAGACCCCCCAGACGGAAAGTCCCTCCTACCTTCACACCCTTCTCCCCCTTTTCCAAAGTACAGCATTCATTCACCGGATCATGCTCCAGCATCAGTACATACCCCCCATCAGCCGCTTCCTGCCAGAACGAACGCTTCTCCTTCAACGTCGTCAGGGGAAACATATCATAAGCCATCACCCACGGCAGAGGAACATGCCCCACCGAAGGCAGCAGGTCTGCCATGAATACATGGGTACGCCCCTTATAAACCACCTGCGGCAACATCATGGACTCGGTGTGTCCATTAGCCAGCCGTACGGACAACCCCGGCAGAATGACATCCCCGATCATCTCCAACTGACCCCCGGACCATGTAGCACCGGTAGCCTGCTCTGGGACACCGATACCCGGCGTATCTATAAACCTCAGCTGCCCGCTGGCCTGTATGGGCAATATATTCTCACGCAGAAAAGAAGCTTTCTCCCGTTCATTCGGCTCCGTCGCCCATTTCCAATGCCGGCTATGGCTCCAGTACACGGCGTTCCTGAAGGCGGGCACCAGCTTGTCACCCTGGCGCACAATACTCCCCCCGCAATGATCGAAATGCAGGTGGGTCAGCAGAACGTCCGTAATATCGTCCCGGTGAAAACCATGCTTTGCCAGGGACTTGTCCAGGGTAGCATCTCCATGGAGATGATAATGCCCGAAGAATCTTGCATCCTGCTTGTCGCCGATGCCATTGTCCACCAGGATCAGCTTATTTCCTTCCTGTATCAGGAGACAGCGCATAGCCCAGGTGCAGAGATTGTTCTCATCGGCGGGATTGACCTTATTCCATAAGCTCCTGGGCACGACGCCGAACATGGCGCCCCCATCAAGCTTGAAAAACCCTGTTTCGATAAAATAGAGTTGCATATCAAATGAATTTATACCCCGGCAGAGGCAAGCTTGCGTTGCTTCACGAGGGCAGAGTATAGCCAGATCAGGCCGATAGCAAAAAAAACAACGAGGAAGAGGACGGAGTTCTTCATGCTGTGCGTCCTTTCTTCCAGGAAGCCAAATGTGAACATGCCGATGACAATAGCGATCTTTTCCGTCAGGTCGTAATAGCTGAAATAAGAGGCGGTATCTTTTGTCTCAGGCATCAGCTTGGAGTAAGTGCTCCGGCTCAGGGACTGGATACCCCCCATCACGAGCCCTACCGCCAGGGCCAGCATATAGAACGAATATTCGATAGGCGCCTGTTTGGGCGCCAGGGTCAGCGTAGCCCTGGACAGCTCAGCCTCGATCTTGCCTTCTGCCGCATCCAATGCTTCTACTACGGCCGTGGAGTCCATAGCAGCTGCACGCGCCTTACGGGCATTGAATGCAGCCTGCTCCTGTTTGAGGAGGTCGATCCGATCATGGTAAGGTTTCAACGGCTCTGCCATCCCGGCTGTTATATAGGCGGAGACACAGATAATGATCCAGAAAAGCACCACCCCCATCAATACGCGGATATTCCCGTATCTGGCGGATAGACGGCTCATCCAGGTAGCGCCTGCAATGGCCACCAGCTGGATCAGCACCACAGTGACGATGAGCTTTGTATCTTCCAGACCCAGCAGCTTGCTGCCAAAGAGCGTAGCTGCCAGCATGACGGTCTGCACGCCCATGCTGTAAAAAAAGAAACCCCGGAGGAACCGTTTGAGCACAGCCATCTTTTTTACTTCCCCGAATACTTTTTTTATCTCGATAAAGCCGGCTGTGAATACATTGACCTTGTCCCCGGGTGGTTTATTTGGTTTTGGCAGCACCCTGAAGGTCAGTTGGGCAAAGCCCGCCCACCAGAGACCTACCAGCAGGAAGGTGAGGCGGGGACCCAGGAAAGGATCATCCTTTATCACCAGCACCAATATAAACCCGATGATCTGCAGCAGCACGCTGCCGATGTAGCCATATGCATAACCCTTTGCGCTCACCCTGTCCTGGTCGGCCGGTGCTGCTATCTCGGGCAGATAAGCGTTGTAGAATACGAGGCTCCCTGTATACCCAAGGGAGGCGAGGATAAAAAAGAAGATGCCCCAGCCCAGATTGCCCCCGGTGAATGCGAACAGAAGGCTACAGCCCGCCGCGCCCATATAGCAGAACACCCGCATAAAGTTCTTCTTATTGCCTCTTGTATCGGCAATGGAGGTAAGAATGGGATATGCAAGGGAGATCAGCAGGTAAGCTGCCGCCAGCGAGTAGTCATACAACGAAGAGTTGATAAAGGTACGTCCCAGGAAGGGGATATTTTCCGACCCGAAATGTTTTTTGGTGACGGCCGTAAAATAAATAGGGAAAAAAGTAGTGGTGATGACCAGGTTGTATACGGAGTTGGACCAATCATAAAAGGCCCAGCCCGTAATGACTTTTTTGCCGGCCGTTTGCATTATACGATCCCCCTCCAGAGCAGGATGAGCATGACCACTCCGACGGCGATGCGATAGTATCCCCAGATCTTAAACCCATGCTTTTTCAGGAACCCGATAAAAAAACGGATAACGATGATGGACACGATAAAGGTGACGATGCTGCTCATGCCCAAAATAGAAAGGTTGCTCGTATTCAATGCTTCGGGATGATCTTTATGCAGGTCCATCATGCTTTTTACCGTAGCCGCCAGCATGGTGGGGACAGCCAGGAAGAAGGAAAATTCGGCAGCGGCCTTTCTGCTAAGCCCCAGGCTCATACCGCCGATGATAGTGGCGGCGCTGCGGCTCAATCCGGGAAAAAGGATAGAAAGCACCTGGTAACAGCCGATGCGAAAAGCGGTACCGTTGTTCACCTGGTTCTCATGCTCGATGGAAGGATGCTGGAACCAGCGGTCCACAAAAAGGAAGATGATGCCCCCCGCGATCATGACGCCGGATATGACATACAGGTTGCCCAGCATATTGTCGATGTGCTTTTTTAGCAGCGCACCGAAGACGAGGGCGGGGATCACGGCGATCACCAGCTTGATATAGAATTTTATGCGGCTGAAATCAAAGAATTTTTTATAGTACACCACCACGACGGCCAGGATGGCGGCCAGCTGGATGACGATCTCGAACATATCCGAAAAAGGCGTGGATTGCACGCCGATGATGGGATTTGTAAATTTCATGTGGGCCGTGGACGAAACAGGCAGGAACTCGGTCAGCCCTTCCACGATCGCGAGGATGATAGCCTGGATGGAAGTCATGGTAATATTTAAGCGTTCTTCTTGTCCTTACGGAAAATAGCGAAGATCTCTACGACAAATCCTCCCAGGATAAGGATGGGGGCGAGGGTGATCCGGGTAAAGCTGTAGACCTCGTCTTTGTTGAAAACATTGGGGTCCTTGCTCTTTCCTCCGGCCATCAGCAGAAGGCCCAGGGCAATGAGAACGATGCCGATGAGCATCCACCTGTAATTGTCCTTGCCAAATAAAGGAGTGGTTTGTCTGGAGGACGCTGATGCAGAAGTTTTTGCTGCTGCGGGTGCCGGCTTTTTGGACGTGGTCGTTGCCATGGAAAAAAATTGAATGATTGGGACGCAATATAGGAAAATCGGGCAAATGGGCCTAAAATCAATACAGGTCGTCCAGCTTCATTTTGAGGTACTTTATTACGCTTCTATGGGTGCTGATAAAGGAAATGCAGATACCCAAAAAGACAATGACGATGAACAGGGCGGACAGAAGGGTATAGTCCCTGAGGGCCCTGATCTCCGGCAGCAGCTGTTCCGTGGCGAATATCACGCCCAGGATGACCGCGATGGCGATAAGACCGCTGATCGCGCCATGGACCACGGCTTTTATGTCCATGGGACGGGCAATGAACCCGCGGGTCGCACCCACCATCTGCATGGTCTTGATGAGAAACCGGTTGCTGAACATGGCCAGGCGAATGGTATTATCGATCAGGATGATCACCGCTATGGAGATGCCCACGGCTACGGCCAGCAATATAAGGCTGATCTTACGGATCATATTGTTCAGGTTGGACACCAGGGCCTTGTTATACTGGACCTCGCTGACGGCTATATTGCCGACAAGGTCATTCTTGATCTTGCTGAGGGAGTCGGGATTGGCATATTCGCTCCGGATCTTGAAATTGACACTGGCCGGCAGGGGGTTCTTGTCCAATACGGCTCCCCAGTCCTTGTTGCCATCGGACATAAACCGCTGTTTTGCCAGTTCCTTGGTAAGATATTCGTAAGATTTTGTATATGGCTGTGATGCGATGTATTGCACCAGCGTGGCGCTGTCCTTTGGCGAGACGTTCTCGCGGACATATACCTGCACTTCCACATTCTCCTTGAAATTCTGCCCTAACTTATTGGCATTGATCACGATCCAGCCCAACAAACCCAATAGGATCAACACCAGCGAAACGCCTACAATGGCCATGAAATAAGAGGGGGTACTCCGTTTAGCATATCCTTTACCGAATTGCGCCATGACAAAATTTCATTTGAACACACAAAATTAACGGATTTGCGGGCTCCCGCACCCTTTTCGAGCTGGAAATTAACCGCCATTTTCGTATTTTTACACCCCTTTTAACGATAGGAAGCTTTCATTATTATAAAGAAAATGAGGCTTTTAACTTTTTCCCAACACGAATATGGAGTACAATTTCACCAGCATCGAGAAGAAATGGCAGCAGATTTGGTCTGAGCAGGGAAGCTATAAGGTAAGTAACGATACGGCCAAACCTAAGTTCTACGTGCTGGACATGTTCCCTTACCCCAGCGGCGCAGGGCTGCATGTGGGCCATCCCCTGGGCTATATCGCCAGCGACATCTTTGCCCGCTACAAGCGCCTGAAGGGGTTCAATGTGCTCCATCCCATGGGATATGATGCTTTTGGCCTGCCGGCGGAACAATATGCCATCGACCATGGCATTCACCCTGCCGTATCCACGGAGACGAATATCAATAATTTCCGTCAGCAGCTGGACAACATCGGTTTTTGCTTTGACTGGAGCCGTGAATTCAGGACCAGCGAGCCATCCTATTATAAATGGACCCAATGGATATTTCTCCAGCTGTTCAAAAGCTGGTACGACCGCAGACAGGCAAAGGCCAGACCCATCGGGGACCTGGTGACGATATTGGAAGCTGAAGGCAATAGGGCTCATCCTGCCCCCGGCGACCCCCGGCTGCGGTTTACCGCTGCGGAATGGAAAGGTTTTGACGGGAAGCGCCGGGAAGAAATATTGATGAACTACCGGCTTTCTTACTGCGGATACGGAGAGGTCAACTGGTGTGAAGCCCTGGGCACTGTCCTGGCCAATGACGAGGTGGTCAATGGCGTCAGCGAGCGGGGCGGCCATCCGGTGGTAAAGAAAAAACTCCGGCAATGGTATCTCCGCATCACGGATTATGCCGACAGGCTGCTGGAAGGCCTGGAGAAGGTGGATTTCAGCGATGCCATGAAGGAGATGCAAAGCAATTGGATCGGCAAGAGCTTTGGGGCGGAGGTCACCTTTGACGTGCATACTACGGCGGAAAGAGGACAGACACCTCATCTTACAGTATATACCACTCGCCCCGACACCCTTTTTGGCGTCGACTTTATGGTGGTAGCCCCCGAGCATGAGATATTGAACAGCATCGTCCCCGCGGAGCAAAAGGCTGCGGTGGATGAATACCTCGCTTATGTAAAAAGCCGGAGCGAGCGGGAGCGGATGGCCGAGAAAAAGATCACAGGCTGTTTTACGGGCGCCTATGCCGTTCATCCCTTTAGCGGGCTGCATATCCCCATCTGGACGTCCGAGTACGTGCTGGCGGGCTATGGCACCGGCGCAATCATGGCAGTACCTTGCGGAGATGAGCGCGATTTTAAATTTGCCCAATATTTCAATATACCCATCACCAATATCATCGGGGACGCATACAATGGGCTGGAGGCCAACCCTACCAAGGACGCTATCCTGGAGAACAGCGACTTCCTGGACGGCCTGGTCATGAAGGATGCCATCGTCATCGCCATCAACAAGCTGGAAGAAAAAGGCATCGGTGTCCGTAAGGTCAATTATCGTATGCGGGATGCGGCCTTTAGCCGCCAGCGTTATTGGGGCGAGCCGTTCCCCATCATATGGAAAGACGGTGTAGCCATACCCATGGACGAAAAAGAGCTGCCGCTTGAGCTTCCCCACATAGAAAAATATGGTCCCGGTCCTGAGGGCGAGGGTCCCCTGGCCAATGTCCCTGCCTGGACCAGCCGCCACCTGGAGACGAATACCATGCCTGGATATGCGGGCAGCAGCTGGTATTTCCTCCGCTATATGGACCCTCACAATGACGAAACTTTCTGCAGCCGCGCTGCCTCCGACTATTGGGGACAGGTAGACCTGTACATCGGCGGCACCGAACATGCTGTCGGACACTTACTCTACAGCCGGATGTGGACCAAATTCCTTTTCGACAGGGGATTCATCGGTCATGACGAGCCGTACAAACGGCTGGTCAACCAGGGGATGATACAGGGCAGCAGCCGGTTTGTTTACCGCCTTGAGCTGAAGGGTACGCCCAATATCCCTCTATTCGCCTCTGCCGGAATTGCGACCATGGCCGGTACTTCCGAAGGCCATGAGCTGATCACGCAGGGGGTGCGAAATATCTTTAACGACCCCTCTATCGAGCTGGGATCCATCTCTATCTCCCCCCTGCATGTGGATGTGAATATCGTAGATGGCGTGGAGCTGGACCTCGAAGCCTTTAAAAAATGGCGGTCGGAATATGCCGACGCCCAATTCATCCTGGAAGAAGGAGATAAATATATCTGCGGCACAGAGGTGGAAAAAATGAGCAAACGGCTCTACAATACCGTCAACCCGGATGACCTGGTGAATAAATACGGAGCCGACACCTTCCGTATGTACGAGATGTTCCTAGGGCCGGTGGAAGCCAGCAAACCCTGGGATACCAAAGGGATCGAAGGCGTCCACCGATTTCTCAGAAAACTTTGGCGCTTGTTCTTCGACGAGACAAAAGGAAAGATCTGGACAACGGAGAAAGCCACCGATGCAGAACTGAAGGTGCTCTACAGGACCATCAAAAAGGTAGAAGAAGCAACGGATCGTTTTTCTTTCAATACGGGCGTCAGCGCCATGATGATCGGTGTCAACGAGATCACAGACCTCAATTGTCATAAAAAGGAAGTGCTTGAAAAGCTGCTGATCATTCTCACACCCTATGCTCCGCACGTCAGCGAAGAGCTTTGGCAACAACTGGGCAACGAAGGTTCCGTCCTGGACGCCCCTTATCCGGCCGTCGAGGAAAAATACCTGGTAGAGTCCTCCAAGAACTATCCCATCGCCATCAACGGCAAGACCCGCACGGAGCTGAATATCGCCCTGGACGCTACCCAGCAGCAGGTGGAAGACCTCGTGCTGGCGGATGACCTTGTAAAAAAATGGCTGGACGGCAAGCCTCCCAAAAAGGTGATCTACGTTAAGAATAAAATGATCAACGTGGTAGTGTAGCCCGTCATTAAACGGCAAAGGATGCGTGCTCAGCGCTCGGATTTGCGTTTGAGTGGTTTGGTAATCATAGGTATCAATCGTACCTTGAAAACCCCAAAACCATTCGTGCATGAAATCGAGCATGAGACAAACCGCAGCATTCCTATCGCTTTTTTTGTTATTGATGCAGGCCCCGGCCTACTCGCAGGAGAAAGGCCCTTTCTTTCTTTCCACTCCCTGTTTGAGCCCCGACGGCTCTTGGGTCGTTTTCAGCTTTGAAGGCGACTTATGGCGGGCCGAAACAAAAGGCGGGCAGGGCGTTCGCCTCACTGCCATGCAGGGATATGAGAATAACCCCCGTATCTCGCCTGACGGAAAATGGATCGCTTTCAGCGGCAGACAAAACGGCAATACGGATGTATATGTCATGCCGGTGAATGGAGGAGATATCCGCCAGCTGACTTACAACAGCTCGGGTGACGACGTCAACTCCTGGAGCTGGGACTCCCGGTATATTTACTTTACCTCCGGCCGCATGGGCAATCAATCGGGCTTTAAGGTCAGTGTGAACGGCGGTACGCCCGTGCGGGTGTTCGGGGACTATTTCTTCCTCTATGATCACAACCTTTTTGAACACCCTTCTTCCGGAGAGATCTTTTTCAACGACACCTGGGAAAGCAGCAACCAGCTGCAACGCAAACATTACAAAGGGCCCTTTAACCCGGATATCCAATCCTATGACCTCAAAACGCATAAGTACAAACGCTATACGGATTATATTGGAAAGGATTTTGACGCGACACTCGACAGGAAAGGCAATATCTATTTTATTTCAGACGAGGGCAACGGAGAATATAATCTCTATACCTTCCGGGACGGTAAAAAAACGGCCCTGACGAATTTTCCAAGCTCCGTGAAGGGCGCTATCGTGAATGCCGATGGAGGCAAGGTCGTATTTGAGAAGGATTATCAGCTGTATCTATACGATATAAGCGCAGGCGCCCCTCATAAGCTGGATATTGCCATCACCCGTAATGATGTCCTGCCCAAAGAAAAGGACTATGATGTAAAAGGAAAGATCAGCGCGCTGGACCTTTCTCCGGACGGTAAAAAGCTGGCATTCGTTTCCCGGGGAGAGCTGTTCGTCAGCGATGCGGAGGGGAAATTTGTCAGGAAGATAGAGCGCGGCTCTGCGGAAAGGGTCTGGGAGGTAAAATGGCTCAACGATAACAAGACGCTTTTGTTCAACCAGACGCTGGAGGGATATCTCAACTGGTACACGATCGCCGCCGACGGCAGCGCGCCGTTAAAACAGCTGACCCATGAAACCCGCAGCAACCGCAGCGTCGTCTTTAACAAAGCAAAGACGAAAGCGGTGTATCTCAGCGGCCGCGACGAGGTACGCCTGATGGACCTGAAGACCTTTGAAAGCAAGCTGATCGCAAAGGACGAGATCTGGGCTTTCCAGGGTTCTGACCCCTGCTGGAGCCCGGACGGACGCTACATCTGCTATACGGCCCACCGGAATTTTGAAGAGGACCTTTTTATATATGATCTGACAAAAGAAAAATCCTTTGATCTGACCAATACGGGGGTTGCAGAGTCGGGACCGGTGTGGAGCCCGGATGGGAAATATATTTACTTCACCTCTTCCCGGCTGAAACCTTCCTATCCTTTTGGCATGCAGGATCCCAGGGTATATCGCCTGCCCCTGGAGAAATTCGATGCGCCTTTCCGTATGGATAAATATGACGAGCTGTTCAGGCAGGAGAAAAAGGACACAGCGAAGAAGGACACGACGAAAAAAGACTCCGTAAAAAAAGACTCGGTGAAAAAGGATTCCGTCCATGCCCCGCAGGTCATCGATGCCGACCGTATCATGGAGCGTATAGAACAGATAGGTCCCTCCTTTGGGTCGCAGTATCTGCAGGATGTCGTACAGAAGGGTGAAAAGACAAACGTGCTGTATCTCAGCAACCATGATCAGGGCAGGACGGCCCTTTGGAAAACGGTGATCGAGCCGTTCGAACAGAACAAGACGGAAAAGATACAGGGCGGAGAAGGAGGAAATATCAGTACGGCTGCGGCGGGCGACAAATACCTCGTGCTGCTGAACGGCACGATATACAAGCTGAACCTCGACCAGAACAAGCTGGACCCCCTGGCGCTGAGCTATACTTTCCGGAGAAGCCTGTCGGGGGAATTCAACCAGGTATTTTATGAGGCCTGGGCGAAGGTGGAAGA
>DASZVM010000299.1:0-6340 GCA_035547295.1 Puia sp.
GGATATACTTCGCTTTTGCCGTATAATCCGCGCTGCCGGCCTCATCCAGCGTTACTTCCTGCTCTACGATCATACGTTCCGCAACTTCCAGCGGCACATGGTTCGTATTGCCCCAGATCTGAAGCCCTATTTTCAATCCGCGCTTATGCCCCTCGGCTACGATCCTTTTAAAAGCGTCATGCGTAATTCCGTAATCAAAAAAACTGACCCCTTCTCTTGCCGAAAGGAATAAAAAAGTGTACAGGCACCTGTCAGCCACCGAATCCAGGTATCGTATGGCCCTGTCACCCTCCAGCATCGAAGGAGAAATGAACCAATACCCTATCTCCGGGTGATGCTCGTTGGAAAATTCTTTCACATACCGTACCTCCTGTCCATAAGCGCCCCTGACGGCGAACACCAGCAGCAAAGCCGCCGCAATTATCCTGTTTTTCATCCTTAATTTACTTTTTGAATAAGCGTCCCCTTGAATCCCGGGACTGTTACCTTCCCGATAGTCTCGTCACTGACATCCCGCAGCACCAGGGGAGACTGGTCATTGATCTTTGCAACGGATACCCCTTCCAGGTGAAGTCCGTGCACATCGTCGAATACAAACGCCGGCCGGAAGTCCTTTCCTTTTGCCGTCACGGATATATTCCGCATGGTAAGCCCCTTTACATGCCGCACATAAAAACCCCAGGAAGGAAGTTCTCCGAACATGGAGAACTCCGGGTACTCTTTCGCCTGTTCCGGCACGTCCTTCAGACGCCACAAGGGCAGGATAGCCAGCCCGTCATTGCCATGACCGGGAAAGCTGATAGTGATATTTTCCAGCGTGACATTCTCCACTTCATGACCCGGCAGCCCCGTGATGGAGCAGGGGAAAGGGTTATGGAAAAAAGCCAGCTCCGGCCCACGCAGATCGTAGTTCTTGTCCGGCCGGTCATACGGAATGTCGACATGCACATTGCTGATCTTTATATTGCGCAGCACGGCAAAATGATCGTCATTATTCCGGTGGCCCAGCTTGATGAATACTCCATCCCCCGTATTGACAGCCGTGATATTGTCCGCGTCGATATCTTCCAGGACGCCGCCGTCCACGCACTCAAGGGCCAGGGCAGACCGGAACGTGTCGAATACTTTGATGTTCCTGATCTTTACCTTTTTAAAACCACCATGGGAGGCCGTCCCGAACTTGATCGCGCTGGCGCTGGACCGTACCGTACAGTCCGCGATATACACATCCTCGCACCAGTTGTCCCGTCCGTTTTGCGACTTCAGACAGATGCCGTCGTCAGCCGCATTGACATAACAATGCGTGATCCTTACTTTCCTGCAGTCGACCACATCGATGCCGTCGTTATTCCAGTAAGCATCGCTTTCTACCCGCAGGCTGTCCAGGGTCAGTCCGTCGCATAATGTATAGGTCTGCACCCAGCCTGTCGCATTTTTGATCGTGATCCCCGAGATCAGCACATTCCTGCAGTCGGATATGTTAAAATCGCCGGGACGTCCTTCCGGCCGTTTGCGGCGCAGGTTATAATGCGCGCTGTCCAGTTTTCCGATGTAAAAAAGACTATCCATGAACAAGGCTACCTTACGGCCCTGGCCATCGATGGTCCCCTTTCCGGAAACGGCGATATTCTCCTGTCCTTTGGCCACCACAAATCCTCCGTCGCGGTAATCTGCCGGGTTGATGCTGCCCAATAGCGTAGCTCCCTGCTGCAATTGCAGGGTCACATTGGATCTCAGTTCCACCGTACCCGATAAAAACGTCCCCCGGGGAATGACCGCCTTGCCTCCGCCCGCCCCTGCGGCAGCGTCGATGGTGGCCTGGATGGCAGCCGTATTCAGGGTCTTCCCATCTCCCTTCGCCCCAAAAGAGACGACGTTGAATATTTTTCCCGGCCGGGGACCGGCCATCGTCACTCTTTCCCTGGAGGACTTGATCTTCTCCAGCATCTCGCTGAGCTCTTTCACCTTCTCCGGGTGACCGGCATAAAGATTATTGTCCTCATGAGGGTCTGCATCCAGGTTGTACAGCTGACCCGGCGCTTCTCCTGCCTTAGGCTGTATCTTGGCCGGTACCGTGAACCCGCCCGATCCAAGCCCCTCGATCAGTTTCCACGGTCCTACCCGTACGTCGAAAAGGCCTTTCGATGAAATGTTCACAATGGCAGGCTGAGCGGCCGCTTTGTCTGCCTTTCCCGTCAGTACACCATAAATGCTATAGCTGTCCTGAGCCTCGAATACAGGTGAGTGATTCCCTGTGATATCCCTGCAGGTGGCCATGAGGCTTCCCAGCGTGATCGTCGCGGGGCTGATCGCTCCCGCCTTCACCTTGCCCGGCCAGCGTACGATAAAGGGTACCCTGTGGCCGCCTTCCCATGCATCGCCTTTCATACCCCTGAACTCCCCTGCCGCCTTGTGTCCGAACTCTTCTACGAAGTTCTGACGCCAGTAGGGCCCGTTATCGCTGGCAAACACGACCATCGTGTTCTTTGAAAGCCCCAGGCGGTCCAGGGTCCGCAGCACCTCACCCACCGCCGCATCCACCTCCTGTACATAGTCGCCGTACTGGCCGGCCCCCGACTTGCCCACATAACCTTCCGCGGGCACCCAGGGCGTATGCGGCGCCGGCATGGCGAAATAAAGGAAGAAAGGGGCTGTGCTTTTCCCCGCATTTTGTATAAAAGCAACCGCCTTGTCTGCAAAGTGCGGCAATACTTTATAGAAATCAAAGGAAGGCGCCTTCGTACCCGCCCTCCAAAAAGGCCCCGTATATCCCGATGACAGCTTGTTACCGGGCGTCGAATCCGTCGGCAGCTCCGTCAGCCTGTCATTCTCCAGGTAGCAGTAAGGCGGCATATCCAGCGATGCCGGCAGGATATAGGAATAATCGAAACCTTCCGTCGCAGGCCCGCCCGTTGGCGCCTTTGAAAAATCTATCTGTGCCGGGTCCATTTCCTCCGTGATACCATACAAACGGTCCCGGTTATAGACAGGACTGATGGAATCCCGGTAAGCCTGTCTGGGTTCCCAATCGAGACCCAGGTGCCATTTCCCAACCGCTGCCGTCCGGTAGCCGCTGGTCTTTAACAACGAAGCCACCGTAGGTTGCCCCTCGTCTATCAATGTCCGGCTGTATCCCCGTAATACGCCCACAGGCAGCCTGCTGCGCCAGGGATACACGCCCGTAAGTATTGAATATCTGGAAGGAGTACACACGGACGAAGTAGTATGGGCATCCGTAAACCGCATCCCTTCCTTCGCCAGCCTGTCGACATTCGGGGTATTGATCTTTCCGTCATGGTTATACGCTGAAATGTCGCCATAACCCAGGTCATCCGCAAGGATATAGACGATATTGGGCAGACGGCCGCCGCCCTGCTGGGCATGCGCCGCATCGGCGGTCATGAACAGGATCGATAAGAATAAATAATAGCAAGCTCTCTTAAACATATTGATGATTGTATAGTACAATGGCTTTTTTAAACAGCCGAAAATTCCTCCGTATGCAGTTTCTCGCCGTTCACGCCATAATGGGTAAAGACGATCCCCGGCTTACCTCCTCCGGGCTTTACCTCTACGTCTAAAAATCCTCCAACGATATTGAGGTACCGGTGCTCCGGCAAAATATGATCCTTATCCCATCCGCTGGCATGCTCGTTGCTGGCAGGGCCGCAGGCAAATTCCATCAGCCCCGTCTGCGCGCTTTTGGATGCATACTGCCAGTGCCTGTCCCCGCAGACGACAAATGCATTCTTCTGCGTGGCAAGGAACTCCCGGATCAAGTTGCCCTCATGGGCAAAGCCGCTGTTGGCGTGGTTGTCCTTCTTCTGCCATCTGTCCGGCCCCACGATTGGCGTCGCATTGATCAATACCCTGAACGTCGCATCCGATGAGGCGAAACTGCTCTTGAACCATTCCATCTGCTGCTTCCCCCAAATGGTCTTCTCCGGTCCATCCTCCATCGTATTGGGGCTTCGGTACTCTCTTCCCTCCGTCAGCCAGATCTGCAGGTCCTTACCCCACCTGAACGTACGATAGGGCAGCGGCCCGTAAGGCACTTGCTGCCGGAATACCTCTACTCCCTGCTCAAAGCTGAACCGGCCCATAAACCTGTTCTTCCAACCCGGGTAACAATCATTCATCCAGGTGTCATGGTCGTCCTTCATAAAATAACAGGGGATATTCCTGTAGAACTCCATGCAGGAGGCCAGGGAGAACATACGCTGCCAGGACCAATAAGCCATCGAAAGGTCCTTGGCACTATGATCGTAATACAATACATCTCCCGTGTGCACCATAAAGGCAGGGTTCAGGGACCGCATGTGCCCATAGATCTTAAACCCCTGCCCGGGGTCGTCCTGGTCGTTGTATTCATGACAGGTGGTTACTGTAAAACGGATATTCTTTTGTTTGTGTGCCGGTACAGCTGTCCGGAAAGTTCCTGTAAGGCTTGCTGTGACATTCCCTCCATCCGGGCCTTTTGCCTCGACTTTCACATCGTATGCCGTATCAGGTTCCAGGCCCGTTACCCGGGATTGGAAAGTATAGTCCGCATGGTCATCCACCCGGCTCCAGGCGGCTGCATTCCATTTCCTCTTGCCTTTCTTCCTGAATGACACCCGCACGAAGCCAGGAGCTCCGGGTACTGCCCCATCCAGCGTTTGCACATCGCAGCCATCCGGGTAGATCACTTTTACTTCCCTGTCCGGCCGGTCCTGCCTGTATTTTTCCTTGAAATACGGGATGGGATGCCATTCTCCCACAGTCTCGTCGAGATAAAGCATCTTCGGGACGGCCTGTTTGTTACTCACCCGTACAGCATCCCTGGTCAGGCGGGTCCATACGATGGCGCTGGTCTCATCTACCTCCCCGATCTTGATGCCGGTGGTGAGGAAGGGCGCCGCGGCAGGGGGCAAGGCGGATATTTTGCCGATGACAGGCGTCAGCGCAAAAAGACCCGCGGAAGTCTGTAAAATGAATTTTCTACGTTTCATATTGTAATATAACAGGCATAGGTGATCGAAAAATAATTACAACAGGAGGATAAAGCGGGGTTCTTTTCCTGATCGTCATTAGAGGATAAAGCGATCTTTCAGACAGTGAATTTGATATAAAAAATCAATTCCCTGAAATTATGGTCCCTCTTTATTTACGAAAACGTTTCCGGCAATAAAGTACCGTTTCTCTTTCCTGTATCCTTATTTTTATTGAACTTCACAGTGCATCATATTATTTATTTTTCATCTTAAATACGATCCTTCATGTCACGCACCCGCAGGGACTTCCTCAAACAATCCGCCAGAGCGGCCATCGGTACTTATATAGCAGGCCGCGGGCTCAGTGCTAAAAGCTATGCTAATATCATCGGGGCCAATGACCGGGTAAGAGTAGGCGTGGTCGGCTTTTCAGACCGCCACCGGTCATCGCACATACCTCCGTTCATGAAATTCTATAAGGAAATGAACTTCGACATAGTGGCCGTCTCCGATCTCTGGAAATTGAGAAGGGAGGAAGGCCAGGCATTCCTGAAAGACAAGATGGGTCATGATATAAAAGCCTGCCGCAACAACGACGAGCTCTATTCCACAAAGGACATCGACGCCGTCTTCCTCAGCACGGCGGACTTCCAGCATGCCCTCCTCGCCAAAGAAGCCGTAGAGGCCGGCTGCGACGTCTATTGCGAAAAACCCTTTGCAGAGACCATGGAAGACAATCGGGCAGCCCTGAAAGCCATAAAAGCATCGGACCGCATCGTTCAGATCGGGTCGCAAAGAAGGAGCGGCGATAACTACAAGGCAGCCGCGAATTTTATACAGTCCGGTAAATTCGGCCCCATCACCATGGTGGAGCTCACCTGGAATGTCAATCAGCCCGGCCGCTGGCGCAGACCCGAGCTGGTCGCCCAATGCAGGGAAGAAGACCTTGATTGGAAACGATTTCTGCTAAACCGCCCCTTCGAAGCGTTCGACCCCAGGAAATATCTGGAATACCGCCTGTTCTGGCCCTATTCGTCCGGCATGCCCGGTCAATGGATGAGCCACCAGATCGATACGGTCCACTGGTTCACCAATCTCCACCATCCCCGCAGCGTCGTTGCCAATGGCGGCATCTACATGTGGAAGGATGGCAGAAGGAACTGGGACACCACCACCGCCGTCATGGATTACGGTCCCGCCGACGATCCTGCCACCGGCTTCCAGGTCACCTTCTCCTCCCGTATGCACAACGGCGACGAACATCCCGCCGAAATATATTATTCCAATGGCGGCGAGCTCAATCTCATCACCAATAAAGTGACCCCCACCGGAGGCCTCACCGCCAAAGCCGCGGCCGCCATGCATAT
>DASZVM010000300.1:0-2003 GCA_035547295.1 Puia sp.
AATATTCGCCAGGGGACGGATATCGGTGCGTATGGCATCGGGCGATCCCTGCAACAAGGCTGTATATTTCCTGTAATCCACGTAGATCTCCTCTTCCGGGGTCTGGAACTGCCAATAGCCTGATTCCTTGTTAATGACAATATTACCTACTTTTTCAAGGATAGCCTTCAATTTCGCCAGGTTCACGGAGCGGTTGTTCTTAGCGTCCTTTTCAGATTTATCGTGCCAGAGTATCTCATTCAATCCTTCAGAGGAGATGCCTCTTCCATTCCTAAAAGTGTAAGTAACGATAATGAGGAACAGCTCCTTTAGCAAAGGGGTGAACTGCCTGGTTATATCGTGACCGATCTTATCAAAGACCTGGAAGGGGCCAAAGAGATAGATGGCAGGATAAACAGGTTTTTCCAGGGACTCCGTACCAGTCTGTGATGCCGGCTCTGCCGGCGAGTGTATATCCAGCATCGGCTCGGGAGGTACTGCCGCAGAAGCAGGATGAGCGGGAGTGCTTTTTCTTTTACGGAAGTACAGGAAGGCCCCTCCTCCGAGAACGAGTAGAAACAGAAGCACATACCAATAGTTGGTGTGATCCGCGGATACGGGTGATATCTGTGTGGTCTCTGCTTTCTCCGGGGGGAAGTTGAGCGTATATATCTTTACTTGTGTATTCTTCTCTTTTGTCTCTTCTTTTGAGTACAGCAATGTGACGGCAATGAGCTTATTGCTGGTAGGAGAATAATAGAGGTCTGCATAAGACTGTACGTCGTGGAAGCTATAGGGAATGGGGTCTCCTTCCGGTGTATAGGTGCTGTCGGTGAAGGAGCCTTCCACCAGCTGCAGACTGGAGTTATAGCTGTCGTTGGGGTAGATGAGCCCATACCAGGCGCCGGGTTTGGCTCCTATCACGAGGCTGTTGGAAAAGGTGAAGGGAGTCGACAGGGTTTTTAACGTGAAAAGTCTTTTGAATGAGCTTTTGGGAATATCATAACGATAGAGATCATAGTAATTGCGGGGATCGAGCATCTGGTCACCTGTCTGGCTGCCATAGCCGCCGACGAGATATGCTGTCCGGCCGTCCGGAGTCAACCCCAGCGCAGACAGATACCGGGGAGGATAGTAGTCTCCTGTGGTATGAACAGTATCCCATTTATGTGTAGAGAAGGCATACCGGTGCACTTTATTCCTGTATCTAAGCTGTCCATAACCGCCGATGGTATAAAGGCAGGTATCGAAAGGGGTTATGAATTTGTTGGCATGCCAGTATTCGGTGATGGGCGAATAAGGCATGGAGATATCCCATTGGCCCCGTCCAAAATCAAACGTGAGCAGCATTTTTTTATCCACGAAGATGTCGTAAAGCTTATCGCGGAAGGTGTCATAGAGGGCCTGATGTCCGAGAATGAACTCCTGATGGCTGGCCCGTTTCCAGTCCAGCGTATGCTGATCCATCCGTAAAGACAAGGTAGCCACCGAGTCCGAGCCTATGACATAGACATTGTCGTGCTTGGGGTCATAGGTTACGGCGCCGTATCCATCCAGCGTAAATGAGCTGATCAGCTCCCATTTCTGGTATTTTGGCTTGATCCAAACGGGGTTCTTTATTTTCGCCGCCCGTCTGCCGATCTTGTCGTAAGCTATGTCTCCGGAAGTTTCGTCCAGGGGCCAGAAGTACTTTTCCTTATCTTTTTCCAGGATCCTGATATCCCGGATACGCATGGGAGGTATATCCCGGGTCTTGAACTTTTGATAATCGTTTGCGCCCCAAAGGAATTTAAAGCAGTTGCCGGTGGCGGGAATGGGGCTGCTGCCTATTCTTTTGCCGTTGACGGAAAATTGAAGGGTATGTGTTTCAAGGTTGCATTTGAAGGAAAACCGGGTCCATTCCTTATGCAGCTGAATACTGTCCACCGAGAAGCTGATGCCGGAAAAATTCTCACCCAGGATGACCTTGAAGGTACGGAGAGGCTGGTTGTATATGAGGTCAATGTTCTGATTGTTGGACGAAA
>DASZVM010000301.1:0-10177 GCA_035547295.1 Puia sp.
GGTATCTCGGGCGCCGGGACTTCGGACACCGCCAGGTTTTGTATAGACGGACAAACCCCATTGACCTTCAATGGCATCAGCTCCGGAGGATATACTAACCCTCTCTACCAATGGCAGATAAGCATGGATACAGGCAGGACATGGAACGATATCACGGGGGAGACCACTGTCAGCTATACCCGTCCCCCCAGCCCAACGGCCGGCTTTTATCAATACAGGCAGGTGGTGGGAGAAGGCTCCAACGTCACCCTGTCCTCCTGCCGGGTATCATCGAATGTGCTTACAGTACAGGTGAACCCCAAGCCTCTGCCCGCGGCCCTCAACGACGGCCCGAAATGCGAAGGCGATTCGCTGACATTAAAAGCCTCCGACGGCGCAACCTACAGCTGGACAGGACCCGGCGGCTTTACCGCCGCCGGATCATCGGTAGGCATCCCCGGCATCACACCCGCCCGGGCAGGCACTTACCAGGTGCTCGTCACCAGCAGCTATGGCTGTACACAAACAGACGCCACTACCGTCCTCGTATATCCCAGACCGGTTGCCCAATTCATCTCCGGCAGCCCACCCTGTGAACAGACCTCTTTGAGCTTCACTGATGGGTCATCTGCCGTCGGACAAACGCTGACAGCCTGGAAATGGTACTTTGGCGACGGAGACTCCGCCATCGTCGAATCCCCCACCCATGCCTATAAGAGCTCCGGCAGCTACCCCGCGGGACTCATCGTCACTTCTGATAAAGGCTGCAAGAGCTTTATACAGACAAATACCATCGCCATCCACGATCTGCCGCACCCGGATTTCACCCTGCCAAAGATCTGTATCGCAGACCCGCAGGCCGTTTTCAATGACAAAAGCGACATTGCGGACGGTACAGCGCCGGCATTCACCTATCGATGGGATTTCGGCGAGCCCGCATCCGGTGCGGCCAACACCTCCACGCAAAAGGACGGGACACATAAATACCAGACGGCAGGACCTTACTCCGTCACCTTGAAAGTGACCTCAGACGCCGGCTGCGCAAAAGATACCACCATGGCCTTTATGGTCAATGGCGACAACCCGCAGGCGCATTTCACCATTGCCGACGCTTCGGAGCTTTGCAGCAACCAGCCGGTGGTCCTCACCGATGCCTCGTCCGTCACACCGGGCAGGATCATCCGCATAGAAGCCTACTGGGACTATCAGCATGACCCCGCCATCGATACGATAGATGAAGATCCTTCTGCGGGAGCAATTTACAGCCATAACTACCCTGACTTCAGCAACCCCGCCACAAAGGATTACAGGATACATTACGTCGCATGGTCCGGCGAGAACTGTATGGCCCAGATAGACCGGCTTATCACGATAAAAGCCAGTCCACGGACGCAATTCGATGCATTGAGCAGTGTATGTGAAGGGAAGCCCTTCTTCCCGTTGACGGAAGGCAGAGAGACGGAAGGCTTTGCCGGAATTGGCGCCTACAGCGGACGGGGCGTAAGCCGGCAGGGATTTTTTGATCCCCGCCTGGCAGGACCTGGGCCGGATACGATACATTATACCTTTACGGCAGACGATGGCTGCTATTCCTCCTCGGAACAGACAATCCTCGTGTACCCGCAGCCAACGGCAGATGCAGGCCCCGCCCAATACATACTGCAAGGCGACATAGGGACGCTGGAAGGCAGCGGCGCGGGGAAAAACATTACCTTCAACTGGCAGCCGGCAGACAGCATCCTGGGTGACCCGCATGTCCCTCACCCCGGCGTATCACCACAAGAAGATCTGGTATACACGCTGAAAGTAACATCGGCAGATAACTGTACGGACAGCTCGCAGGTACAGGTGTTCGTGCTGAAGATGCCCGTGGTGCCCAACGCATTTTCTCCCAACGGGGATGGTATCAACGATACATGGGTGATCCGTTATCTCGACGAATACCCCCGCGCGGACGTGCAGGTATTCAACCGCTGGGGCCAACCCGTCTATCACGTTACAGGCTACACGACACCCTGGGACGGGACATATAAGGGACAGCCATTGCCCATAGGCACCTATTATTGGATCATCAGGCCCGGCAACGGCAGGCGACAGATGAGCGGATCGATCACCATACTGAGATAAAAGATCGTCTTATGCAGACACAGCTTTGTTGACAAGGGTCGCCGCCTCGCTGAGAAGGATGGCGGACTGTACTTTCAGACCGCTTTCCGTAATGAGCTGTTTAGCCTCTTCCGCATTGGTGCCCTGAAGACGAACGATGATGGGCACTTTTATATCGCCGATGGAATTGTAGGCATCGATGACCCCCTGGGCCACCCGATCGCAGCGTACGATACCGCCGAATATATTGATGAGGATCGCTTTTACCTTGGGATCTTTCAGGATGATACGGAAGCCTGCTTCCACCGTCTGCGCATTGGCAGTACCGCCCACGTCCAGGAAGTTGGCAGGCTCGCCGCCGCTGAGCTTGATCATATCCATGGTAGCCATGGCCAGCCCGGCGCCGTTGACCATACAGCCCACGTTGCCATCCAGCTTGACAAAATTGAGGTTATACTTGCCCGCTTCCACTTCAGTGGGATCTTCCTCGCTGATATCCCGCAGCGCTTCCAGATCAGGGTGACGCATGAGGGAATTGTCATCCAGGTTCATCTTGCAATCCACGGCAATGATCTTCTCATCACTGGTCTTGAAGAGCGGGTTGATCTCCAGCATGCTGCAGTCCAGTCCTACATAGGCATTATACAGATTGGTGACGAATTTCACACAGTTCTTGAAAGCTTCACCGCTAAGACCAAGATTAAAAGCTATTTTCCTGGCCTGGAAAGGCTGTAGCCCTCCCCCGGGATGGACCCACTCCTTATATATCTTCTCTGGGGTCTTATGGGCCACCTCTTCGATGTCCATTCCCCCTTCGGTGCTATACATGATCACATTCTGTCCCTTTGCCCTGTCCAGCAGCACGGACAGATAAAACTCCTTCACTTCATTGGGACCGGGATAATAAACATCCTGGGCAATAAGGACCTTATTTACTTTCTTACCCGCAGGGCCGGTCTGGATAGTGACCAATGTGCCCCCCAGTATATTGGAAGCGATCTGGCTTATTTCTTCGGCGCTTTTACCCACAGCTACACCCCGCTGCTCAGTACCCTGTATCTTTCCTTTGCCACGGCCGCCTGCATGGATCTGGGCCTTTACCACGGCGAATTTGTTGCCGAACTGTACCTTTAATTGCTTGTACGCTTCTTCTGCCGCTCCTGCATTATCCACCGTGATCCCTTCCTGTACGGGCACATTATACTTTTTCAGTTGTTCTTTAGCCTGATATTCATGCAAGTTCATGTAGGAAAATTTGTTGCCAAATTTAGGGTAAAAATGCCTGACTTTTCGTTTATTTTTAAATCCTCAGATCGATTCGCGTGGCACCAATTCCGCCGACAGCCTGACCGGCGTATTTTCCGGCATCGCCTCCACACCCGTATGCCGCAGCCTTTCCATCAGCGCAGCCATCGCCTGCTGACCGATCTCACAGATGGGCTGCTGGATGACCGATATCGTAGGTGTATAAAGCCGGAAAATATCATTGTCATCAAAACAAAGAATGGCCTTCTCTTCGGGGATACGGATATTCATTTTCTTCATCGTCTCGATCCCAAGCACACCCAGGTAATTGGTCAGAAAAAATACAGCATCCGCATCCTTTCCGTCGCCGTAAAAAAAGTCCGCTATTTCGTCCAGGGCAGCTTCACGCACATAGCCATACGGCACCTGGCGCACCAGACGGGGATCTACGGGAATATCATGTTTATTCAGCGTGTCGTAATAGGCCTGAAGACGATCGTGCATATGCGCCATCGCCACTTCTATCGTCACCAGCGCAATCTTCCGGTAACCTTTGGCAATAAGATATTCCATGCCTTCCACAACACCCGCATAGTTGTCCACGAGAACAGAAGGTATCTCCTCATGCTCCGGGAAATAACGGTCGATAAGGACGACAGGCTTGCTCTCCGCCTGCAACCTTCGTATCTCTTCCGCCAAACCCAGGGTGGGCGTAATGATATACCCATCCACCTGCCGCTGAGAAAGCATGCTGATAAGCTCCCGGGCCTTGGTCTCATCATTGTCGGTACTACAGTAAACAACCTTGTAATCGTATTTCTTTGCTTCGTCCTCGATGGTTTTCGCCATAGAGGCGAAAAAAGCATTGGCGATATTCTCGACAATAAGACCAATAGTCTTAGTTTTGCCGGTACGCAGCCCCCGGGCAAGCTGATTGGGACGGTAGCCCATTTCACGGGCGACATTCTCTACCTTCTCGATCACTTCGCGGCTGATGCGCATCTTGACAGCTTTATCATTCATCACGAACGAGACGGTGGAGACGGAAACTCCTGCTTTACGGGCAATGTCGCTGATGGAAACTTTCTTCATTTTTTTGGGGGGTTACGATACATAAAGATAACTAAATCGTTTTAGCCAAGAATATTTATTTTTTTTCAGTATTATTACGGTTCCCTAACCTGCTTATAGATGAAAAGACCAGTATTAACTGCTGTTTTACTTCTATTTTATTTATCGTCATTCCTACTGACCTCAACGCCACTCACAGCAGCCGCATATTCAGGATGGATTATGCTCCGCCAGGATAAATCAGACCTCCGGATACGGGAAACGAGACTGCATGCAAAGGTCGATCCGGCAGATGGTTATAAAAAGGGTACATTGGACATCACGTTGCTGCTTACCAGCCGGCCGTCAGCCGGAACAAAAGCTGCAGTGGATATCCGATCGTCCCGGTCGGAAAAAGGGAAGGTTCCGGCGACACCTATACGAAAAGTCTTTCCCATTACAGATACGTCGCTGTCGGTTACATTGCCGGTGCCTGCAGTCAGACTGTGGTCGGCGGAGACACCCACGCAATATGAGGTGCGGGTACGTTTAACAGACAGCAGCGGACATGTACTGGACAGCACATCTGAACAGGTATGCTTCCGGGACATCACGCTGCGCAACGGACGTTACTACGTCAACGGCCGGTCCATATGGATAAAAGGCATGCACCTGCAAAGGTTCGACACCTCGGAGATCCGGCTGATAAAACAGTATAATATCACAGCCGTACAGGAAACTGATGCGGACAAGGAAAAATGGCATGCCCTCTGCGATCGATATGGACTGTACATAGTAGGCACATCAGGGCAAATACGGAACTTCGCCCCCTGCGGACCCATGCCTGACAATTCACTGGGCGGTCTCAGGGACTATTGGGATACGATCAGAAGATATCCGGACCGCTATCCGGGAAGCTTTGTATACGATATGTTCTCTGCCGGTGACAGACCGGTACCCGCAGCCCTGGAGGTAAAGAAAGTCTATCAACCCGTCCTTACCACCCTGGCAACAGGATCAAAAGGCATTCCCGGCATCGCCGTCCAGGTATTCAACGACTATGCTTTCCAGGACCTTTCTCACTTATCCATGGAATGGCAGGTACTGACAAATGGCGTGGCAGGGCAGCACGGGAAAGCGAACATGCCTGTCATCGGTCCGCAAAGAACAGGACGGATACAAATTCCGGTGCGGATGCCCGCTACGGGAGAAGTATTGCTGAATATCACCTACCGGCAAAAAAGACCCGGATCGATGCTGCCTGCGGGTCATATAGTGGCGTCGGAGCAATTGATGCTCCGCGAAGCCCTTGCAGGTGACGTATCCGTTCATCCCGCCGGAGAATTGACATTTAAGGACGAGGGAGGAACATTTGGCATCAGCTCGCCTGCAACGGGCCTGGATCTGCAGTTCAACAAACAGACAGGCTGGCTCCAGCACTATGTCGTTGAAGGTCGCAGCCTGCTGGAAGATACATTAGGCCTTACCGCTGATTTCTGGCGGTCACCCACAGATTGTGACTATGCAGACAAGCTGCCCATGGATCTGTCCGTCTGGAAACATGCCACCCGCGAATCCAGATTGCAGCTGTTCTCCACCAGCACTTCCACCGACTTTGTCATTGTCCGGGCGGATTATCTCCTGCCCGAAGCAGCCTGTCTGCTGCATGTTCATTATACCATCAATGCTAAAGGGGAAATGCAGGTGGAGGAGATCCTGGAGACAGACACCACGCAGACGGGTAATACAGATACCAGCACCGTTGTCAAAAAGACCATGCTGCCCCGGTTAGGCATGAAATGGGTCCTTCCCGCCGGATATGATTCCGTTGTATATTATGGCCGGGGACCACAGGAAAATTATGCCGACAGGAACTATGCCGCTGACCTGGGTATCCACCGGCAAACGGTGGATGAACAGTTCTATCCTTATCGCCGGCCGCAAGAGTGCGGCACACGCACGGACGTCCGCTGGTGGAAGGTCACCGATCACCAGGGACATGGACTGCAGATCACGGCAGACAGCGCCCTGCTGAGCATAAGCGCATTGCATTATTTTGACAATGACCTCGACGAGGGAAAGACGATCCCCCGCCCCCAGACACAGCTGGACATAGACCTCCGGCAAATGGGACTGGATGGAAAAAGACTTCCCTACGGCAACTATCATTATATATATAAGGTGACGCCTTTTTGATGCAGCTGATGTAGCTTTGGAGGTATGCGATTACTCATTTTACTCACAACAGCCGTAACTCTATCTTTCACCTGTACCGGTCAACCTTCTTTTATCCGCTCAGCCGATAGCCTGATCCGCCGCACCCTGCCCGCCGGACAGGCAGGCGACTTTATACTGGAAGCCCTTCCCTCCTCCTCCGGCAGGGATACATTCGAGATAGAACAAGGCCCCCGGAGAAAGATCGTCCTGAGAGGCAATAATGGCATAGCCCTCGCTTCCGCCCTTTATTATTATTTAAATGAGTATTGCCATTTCCAGATCACCTGGAATGGCACCCGCCTGGACTTCTACGCAGACCAACGGCTGCCTGAAGTGCCCGTAAAAGTGCAAAAGAGCACCCCCTACGGCTATCGCTATTATCTCAACTACTGCACTTTCAATTACAGCATGAGCTGGTGGGACTGGCCCCGCTGGGAAAAAGAAATAGACTGGATGGCCCTGCATGGTATCAATACCCCCCTGGCCATCACAGGTGAGGAATACACATGGTATACGGTGTATAAGGAAATGGGATTCACCGATGAGGAGCTGCAGGACTTTTTCAGCGGCCCGGCTTATTTCGCCTGGTCCTGGATGGGAAACCTGGACGGCTGGGGAGGCCCCCTGCCCCTCAGCTGGATCAAAAGTCATGCGGAATTACAGCAAAAGATACTGCGGCGTGAACGGGCATTAGGCATGCGGCCGGTGCTGCCGGCCTTCACCGGTCACGTACCCGCGGCCTTTGTAAAACATTTTCCTTCGGCCAGGGTCAAACGCACAAATTGGAAGAACGGGTTTGCCGACACCTATATCCTGGACCCGGAAGACCCCATGTTTGCAGACATCGGCAAAAAATTCCTGGCCACGCAAACCCGTACCTTCGGGACCGACCACCTCTACTCTTCCGATACATTCAATGAGAATGAACCGCCCTCCGACGATACAGCCTTTCTCGCCGGTCTGAGCCGGCGGCTGTACGAAGGTATGCGGTCAGCCGACACAGCAGCCATCTGGGTCATGCAGGGATGGCTGTTCTACAGCGACCGGAAATTCTGGAAAGCTCCCCAGATCAAAGCCCTGCTGGACGCAGTACCCGGCAGCCACATGCTCCTGCTGGACCTGGCTGCCGAGATCGAACCCGTCTGGCGCCGCACCTCCGCATTCTATGGGAAGCCATGGGTCTGGAACATGCTGCACAATTTCGGCGGCAACATCAGCATGTTCGGCCGGATGGATATCGTGGCTTCCGCACCGGCAGCAGCCCTGCACGATACGACCTCAGGCCGGATGCAGGGCATCGGACTTACCATGGAAGGCATCGAACAAAACCCGGTCCTGTACGAATTGATGACGGCCAACATATGGCGCGACTCCGTCATCCAGCCGGACAAATGGCTCGCATCCTATGTCACATCCCGGTATGGACATGCAGACAGGTCAGCCATCGCGGCATGGCAACGGCTACGGACCACCGTATACAACGGGAAAGAAATAAGGGACGGGGCAGAATCCATTATTACCGGCAGACCAACCACACAAAGCGCAACCGTATGGACACGCACCAAATTAAATTATGATCCCGCCGACCTCCTGCCCGCCTGGGACCTTTTTATAGACGCCATACCCGCCTGCCACAACAGCGACGGCTTTCAATACGACCTGGCTGATATAACCCGGCAGGCGCTGGCCAACTATGCCCGGCCTTTACAGGAAAAATGGATACAGGCCTACCGGGAAAAGAACACCGCCGGCTTTACCGAATATACCAGCCGGTTCCTCGAATTGATAGACGATATGGACAAGCTGCTGGCCACCAGGAAAGACTTTCTGCTGGGCCCCTGGCTCGCAGATGCACGACACTGGGGCACTACCCCGGCGGAAAAAGACCTCTACGAAAGAAATGCACGTGACCGGATCACCCTGGGGGGAGACGCCAACAGCCCGCTGCACGAATACTCCTGCCGCCAATGGAGCGGACTGCTGGCAGATTTCTACAAACCAAGATGGGAACAATACTTCCAGTCGCTGCTGGCATCGATGACCACAACACCCCTGGACCAGGACGAGTTCGAAAAAAAGATAAGCCAATGGGAATGGGAATGGGTCAATACAAGAAAAAATTACCCGGTAACCCCCTCGGGAAAAACGATCGCAATTACCGAAAACCTCTACAGAAAATATCGCTCCGCCATGGGAAAAGCGTTATTCCATCCGAAATAGCTCCGCATCCTCCCGCTAAACCGTTTTAATTGTGTATATTGTACGCACACTGTTAAAAATCATCCGATTGCAGGAAAAAAATTGTGGAAAAATGATTGTCCGATAAGGGGCTTTTCATATCTTTGTATTGTGTGATCCGTATCCCCTCCTACCTGTCCCTGACGAAAACAGCTTGCATAAGAAAGATGAGTGTTGTATCCAATTATCAATCTTTAACACCTCTATCAGATGAAGCCGAATACACTTCCCGCTAGTTCCGTCAGCTCTACACTGACCGCTTTGCCAACCGCCAAGATTGTACGCCATCCTCAAGCCAAAAAGGTACAGGGTGAAGTATTGCAATCCCCTCCCGACGAGGAGACGGTCCGGCGCTTAAATACACTGGCAAGACAGCACCCTTTCTGTGCCCATCACCGGGGCACTGATAACAGCCTGCTGTAAGGTTTATTGAGCCTGTTCAGGTAACGCCTTTGAATTTAAAATGACTTCCAGCCGGCAGCCTTTCCCCGGTGCCGAGTCGATCTCGACCTTGCCATTATAGAGCTCAGCCCTGCTGATGATGTTGGAGATACCTACGCCATTCCGCCGTGCCCTGGGGTCAAAACCCTTCCCGTCATCCTTTACCAGCAGCGATATCTGCTCATTCTCCTTATTCAGCTCTATGATGACGGTGGAAGCCTGGGCATGCTTCAGGATATTATTCAGCTGTTCCTGTATGATACGATAGACATTTATTTTTTGCTCCGGTAAAAGCGTACTCTCATCCAGCCCGGAAATATTCAGCCGGATCTTCATCTTTTTTACGGTAAGGATGCTCCGTATCAGCTCCTTGATGGATTGGATCAAACCCAGATCGTTGAGGGTCGGCGTGATCAGCTCCTTGGACAGCTTGCGTATCTCCTCGATGGCCATGGAGATATTCTTCCTGCTTTTGGCCAGCAGCTCTATCCGCGGCTCCGTCTCCTCGATGGCCACATCGAGATAGAGCTTGGAGGTCGCCAGTATCTGGTTGATATTGTCATGCAGTTCCTGACCCAGCTCGAATCGCTCCCGCTCCTGGGCCCCCAATACCACTTCGGTGATCTGCTGCTGCTTGAGCTTCTGCTGGAGCGCCAGCTCCTTCTCCAGCCGCACCCTTTCCGTCACATCATTGATAATGACCTGCACCGACACCCTGCCGAAATAATCTATCAGGTGAGGCGTGATCTCCACGATCATCATTTCCCCGGATTTATTGCTGTGATGCCACAGCCGTCTCTCCACCGGTTGCATATTGGCCAGGCTCTCCATGTCCTCCAGGAACTCCTCCGCCTCGCCGGGCAGATGCAGATCACGCATGGTCAGCCGCATGAACTCGTTC
>DASZVM010000302.1:0-3734 GCA_035547295.1 Puia sp.
GCCTGCGGGCCTGAGCTTTTTTGATCCTGGTCACCCGGGTATAGCTACGGGCTGCAGGCTGGCACTGTTGAGCGTGTCCAGCTCAGGCAATGAAAGGATCGCTGACACATCCAGTCTCCGTCTGTCCTATAAAGGCAGCAACATCCGATTTGAATTTGCCGGGATCTCTTACCGGTCTGCCGGGAACATTTCTTACCGCTACAGGCTGCTGGGGCTGGACAGCAGCTGGACAAGGACAAAAGAGTCCTTTCTCGATTATCCTACGCTGCCTTCCGGGGATTATGAGCTTCAGCTTCTGGCTGTCAATAAATTCGGGGTGAAGAGCCCTCCGTTGTCTGTGCGGTTTTCGGTGGCAACTCCTTTTTGGAAAACCACCTGGTTCGATGTCCTGGCCCTGGTGCTGTTCCTGGGCGTTACCTGGCTGTTCGTGGCCTTGCGTATAAAGCATCTTCGCCGCCGCCAGGCAGAACAGGACGAATTGCAGAAGCGTCTGGCAGAGACGGAGCATATGGCCTTGCAGGCGCAGATGAACCCCCATTTTATCTTCAATTGTCTCAACTCCATCCAGCAGTATATCTTCGACCAGGATATTTTTGCCGTCAATAAATATATTACAGGCTTTGCCAAATTAATAAGGGCTACCCTGCATAATTCTTCAAAATCGTCGATTTCCCTGGCCGAGGAGATCGAGTACCTCTCTACCTATCTTTCGCTGGAAAAGCTTCGCTTTAAAGAAAAAATGGACTATACCATTGACGTAGCGCTATCCCTTCGCGGGGACGTGGAAAACATCCAAATACCGCCGATGCTGATACAACCCTATGTCGAGAACAGCATGCGGCATGGTCTCCGGCATAAGACAGGAGGCGGGGGGTATATCCGGATCAAGGTCATGCAGGAAGGGGACAAGCTGATGTTTGTCATCGAAGACAACGGCATCGGACGGCACCAGGCTGCGCGCTTTAAGACAGGGGAGCATATCGAATATCAATCCAGGGGAATGTCACTGACGGCCGACCGTATACGATTGATCAATATGACGGGTGGAGACAACATCCGGGTGGAGGTATTTGATATATCCGATCAGCAGGGACAGGCTGCCGGCACCCGCGTGACGGTGTGGTTCCCAAGATATCCGGCTTTTCAAAAAGAGGCCTATGACTGAGTAATTCAGGAATAACACTTATATTTATAGGGACTTATGAACCTATATCTCCTGTTGATCTTGCCTATCCTGCACATATCTTATTCCTCCTTCCCCCGGGAATATAGCTCCGATTGCATAGGGATCAACGTTATCAACCAGACCCAAAAACACCAAAATGATCAGGACTATACTAATTGATGATGAAACAGATAGCATCAGGGTCTTGCAACGGCTATTGAACGCCTATTGCCCTGAAGTGGAAGTGATAGGCACAGCAGACGGGGTGGAGACAGCCCTGAATGTGATACAAATGGGCAGACCTGACCTGGTATTCCTGGACATTGAAATGACCCATGGCAATGCCTTCGACCTGTTAAACCAGCTGCAGCCCATCACTTTTCAGATCATTTTTGTAACAGCGTTCGACAATTATGCCATCAGGGCCTTTAAATACAGCGCGCTGGATTATCTGCTCAAGCCGGTGGATATCGACGATCTGCGTGAGGCGGTAAAGAGGGCTGCCACCAAAGTGCAGGGAAAAAACTTCCTGGACCAGATGGAAACCCTTTTATACAATATGGAAACCTTCCAGCTGAGCCAGCAAAAGATGGCGGTACCTACGCTCACCGGTCTGGTATTCATTCCTATCAAAGATATCCTGCGTTTTGAAGCCAACGGCAGCTATACCACTATTTATCTCACCAGCAAGGAGGAGATCATCGCCACCCGGAATATCAAGGAATATGAGGACCTGCTCCCGGCTGCTATTTTCTGCCGTGTACATAACTCTCATATTATCAATCTGCATAGGATCCAGAAGTACCATAAGGGACGAGGAGGATATGTCATCATGGAGGATGGCAGCAATATCGAAGTGGCCAGCCGCCGCAGGGAAGAGTTCCTCCGGAGACTGCTTAAATAGCGCAGATGCCGTTTCGTCCGCTTCTGTCTGCTGCCTGCACAGGCAGGAAAGGATTCCATCAAAAGCCGTTATTTTTGGCGGATGAATAATAAGACCTTTTTTTATGGCGAGGATACGCTCGATGTGGGAAAGGTGATAGCAATGGCCGAAGGCGGGCTGCGAGGTTCCCTTTCTCCTGCAGCAGTGGCAAAAGTGCGTGCCAGCCAGCAGCATGTATCGAAGATCGTAGAGCGCAATATCACAGTGTATGGTGTGAACACCGGCTTTGGCATCCTGGCGGATACGAGGATCTCCGAAGAGGACACCCGCATACTTCAGCATAAGATATTGCAGAGCCATAGCGTAGGTGTGGGGGAGCCGGTACCGGTGGAGATCGCCCGTATGATGCTTATCACAAAGATGCATGCCCTGGCCCAGGGGTTCTCCGGTGTACGGCTGGAAACCCTGGAGCGCATATTATGGCATATCGATACGGATGTTATCCCGGTGGTGCCTGAAAAGGGCTCTGTAGGCGCATCAGGTGACCTGGCTCCCCTGGCGCATCTTTTTCTTCCTTTGATAGGATTGGGGGAAGTGTTTTACAAGGGTCAGAGATACCCCACACAGGAAATATTGGAGAGATCCGGTCTTGCCCCCGTGCAATTAGGTCCAAAAGAGGGGCTGGCCCTTATCAATGGCACACAATTTATCCTGGCCTATGCTGCCAGCGGTGTCCAGCGGATGCATTATTGTCTGGAGGCGGCCGATATCATCGGTGCTATGAGCCTGGAGGCCCTGACGGGCACCAAGGCCCCTTTTGATGAAAGACTGCACAGGCTGCGGCCTTTTACCGGAACTTCCCTGGTGGCTCAGCGTTTGCGGCTCCTGCTGCACAACAGCGCTATCATGAAGAGCCATGTAGATTGCGGCCGCGTCCAGGACCCTTATTCCTTGCGCTGCATGCCCCAGGTGCACGGCGCCTCCCGCAATGCCTGGCAGCACCTCCGTCAGCTGACCGAAATAGAATTGAATGCCGTCACCGACAATCCCATCATCCTGGGGGAGAACGAGACTATCAGCGGAGGGAATTTTCACGGACAGCCGCTGGCCCTTCCCCTGGACTATGCCTGTTTTGCCGCGGCCGAGATCGGTAATATTTCGGACCGCCGCTGCTATTTGTTGCTGGAAGGCAAATGGGGGTTGCCCCTGTTGCTGATGAGCAATGTGGGTCTCAACAGCGGTTTTATGATACCTCAATATACGACGGCAGCCCTGGTGACGGAGAACAAAACGCTTTGCTTCCCTGCCAGTGCCGACAGTATCCCCACTTCTCTCGGACAGGAAGACCATGTCAGCATGGGGAGTATCAGCGGCCGTAAACTGAGCCGCGTACTGGATAACCTGGAGTATATACTGGCCATCGAGCTGATGAGCGCCTGTCAGGCCATCGAGTTCCGGCGGCCGTTGAAAAGCAGCGAGATACTGGAATCTGCCCATGAATACGTACGTAACTTTGTCGGGTTTGCCAGGGAAGACAGGATCTTCTCGGAAGATATCCTGAAACTGCGAAGCATCATCGGGGATCACTCTTTTGTAAAGAAGGTGAATGAGGCGGCAGCTGCAAAGGGTGTCATGCTGAACAACGGTTTCGATGGATTTAACATTGCCTGATCAAATATATCTATT
>DASZVM010000303.1:0-2974 GCA_035547295.1 Puia sp.
AAAGATAGCTACAGCAGGCTTTGCTGCAATTGCATCGGTGGCGCTGACGATCTTATATTTCTTTCCCTTGAATGTTACTTCTTTACCGACTGATCTTTCCGATGCCACGGGTATCAGCTCTGTGACGGGGAAATTCCTTTCTGTCAATACGTCTAACATTTTGGTGCCTACCAGGCCTGTGGCGCCTACGACTGCAACTTTCATTGTTTTTTGATTATGTAGTTATTGTTGTTAAAAGCGTTTTTAAAAGCAAAAAGCCCTCCCTATCCGGGAAGGCTCTTATTATCTTGTCATACAAAACAATCAAACCCCTTCCCGCTGTGGGAACTGCTTCTTGGTTTGCTTCTTTGTATGCATCATTATATTCATTGCGGGGCCAAAAATAGGTACGAAAAGAGGAATATCCAAATTTTTGTTTATACTAACTGAATATCGAAGTTCACCAATTCCACAAACTGCCGTATCCTTTCGTCTATATCGCTCTTTTTGATCTCTTTCAGCCTTGTGGGTCCGAACTTTTCCACGCAGAAGGAAGCCATTGCGGAACCTACGATGATCGCTGTCTTCATATTTTCGAAAGAGATATCGCGTGTCTGTGCGATGTGACCGATGAAGCCGCCTGCAAATGTATCGCCGGCGCCGGTGGGATCGAAAACCTCTTCCAGCGGCAGGGCAGGCGCAAAGAACACTTTGTCCTCATGGAAGAGCAGCGCACCGTGCTCGCCTTTCTTGATCACGAGATATCTGGGACCCATCTTCTGGATCTCCTTTGCGGCCTTTACCAGCGAAAATTGTCCGCTGAGCTGACGGGCCTCGCTGTCATTCACCAGCAGCACGTCCACCATGGTCAGGAGCTTTTTCAGATCGGGCAGGGCATTGTCCATCCAGAAATTCATGGTATCCATGACGATGAGCTTGGGACGGACCTTCAATTGCTGAACTACGCTGATCTGCAGGCTGGGCAATACATTACCGAGCATGAGGAATTCGCTGCCCTGGTAGCTGTCGGGAATGACAGGGTTAAAGTCAGCCAGCACGTTGAGGTCTGTCACCAGGGTATCCCGGGTATTCATGTCCAGGTGGTACCGACCACTCCAGAAAAAGGATTTCTTGTCCTTTACAACCTCTACCCCTTCCAGGTTCACACCCCTCTTCTGCAATTCGTCCATTTCTTCCCTGGCGAAGTCATAACCGACGATGGATACCTGGTTAATGGGCCTGATAAAATTACTGGCGGCATAAGCGGCATAAGTAGCGGCTCCACCAACGATCCAATCTGTTTTACCGAAAGGGGTCTCAATGGCGTCGTATGCCATGGAACCTACAACAATTAAAGACATTCGTATTGTTTTTACGCTTTGCGCACTAGAACGAAGACCTTCCCGTTTTTATGCGGTGCAAACCTACAATAATTTCTGTACAAAATATTACTAACACTTGTTAGTTATTTATACCTTTACACCTTCTATGGCGAAGATCCAAAGCAAAAAGAACAGCACAAAAAAAGAGGTCATCATCGAAAAGGCGTCCAAGCTCTTTCGTGAAAAGGGGTTCGGGGCGGCCTCCATGCGGGATCTGGCTGAACATGTGGGGGTGGAAGCCGCCAGCCTGTACAACCACATACAATCGAAGGCGGAAATATTGCAAACCATCTGTTTCAAGGTCGCCAATGAGTTCATGACCAACCTGGAGCAGGTAGAGACCAGCAACCAGCCCACGTTAAGGAAGATGGAAGCCATCATCCGGCTGCATATCCGTATGATGCTGGATCAATATGAGTACATATATATCGCCGACCATGAGTGGCGGCATCTTCCGGAACCTTATCTCTCCAATTTTCTCAGCCAGCGGAGGAACTATCGCAAGCGGCTGGGCGATATCATCGAAGAAGGCATTGCCAAAGGGGAAATGAAAAATATCGACCCCTATGTGGCCGTTCTGATCATATTATCCGCCATCAGCGGCATCGACTCCTGGCAGCGGAGCCGCAAGAGCACCAATGCTGAAGCGCTGGAAACGAACATGGTAAAATATCTCATCGAGGGATTAAAGAAATAGCATTCAATGGCCGGTCATTTCAGGAAATTACGGGTAGCCGACATCCGGCGTGAGACAAGCGAATGCGTCTCCGTCGCTTTTGATGTTCCGGAGCAGCTCCGGGAGGAGTTCAGGTTTATCCAGGGACAGAACATCACTATCCGGACACGTATAGACGGGGAAGAGATACGCCGCAGCTATTCCATCTGCAGCAGTCCTTTTGAGGGTGAGCTCCGGATCGCGGTAAAGAAGGTGACAGGCGGACGTTTTTCCACTTATGCCAATGATGAGCTGCATGTCGGCGACGAGCTGGAGGTCCTTCCTCCTACGGGCAAATTCTACACTGCGCTGGACCCGGAAAAGCCAAAACATTACCTGGCTTTTGCCGCAGGCAGCGGTATCACTCCCATCCTTTCCCTGGTGAAGACCACACTGGCCGCCGAACCGGGCAGCCATTTTACACTGGTGTATGGCAACCGGAGCCGGCCCAACATCATATTCCGGGAAGAGCTGGAAGCCCTCAAGAACCTCCACATCCACCGTCTGGCCATTCATCATATCCTCAGCCGTGAAAAAACGGATATCTTGCTGCATCAGGGCAGGATCGACACTGTCAAATGCAGCGAGCTCTGCGGCAAGCTGATCGATCTGAAAAATATATACGAGGTCTTTTTATGCGGTCCGTCGGACATGATCTTTACTGTAAAAAGCTGGCTGGAGGAACAGGGCATCGAAGCGCGAAAGATCCATTTCGAATTGTTCAATACCCAGGAAGGGCGGCCGGAGACGGGGAAAACAGATCAGGCTGCAGAGAAGGCTAAATTGTCCGGAAAGGTCAGCCGCGTGACGGTGCGTCTCGATGGCGCCAGCTTTGAATTCGATCTGCCCTTTGAAGGCGACTCTATCCTGGATGCAGCGCTGTACCAGGGCGCCGACC
>DASZVM010000304.1:0-7059 GCA_035547295.1 Puia sp.
TACCTTGCTTAAAACTTTTTTTATGAGCACGAAAGAGATTGCCGGCCGTCTGGTGGAGCTCTGCCGCCAGGGAGATTTTGAAAAGGCCCAGAAAGAATTGTTTGCAAAGGATGCCATCAGCATCGAGCCTCATTCCACCAACGATTTTCAAAAGGAAACAAAAGGATTGGATGCCATTTTGGAGAAGGGCAAAAAATGGTCGGCCATGGTAGAGACTTATCATGATATGAAGGTATCCGAGCCTCTTCTTGCCGACAATTCCTTTGCCATCACCATGTTCATGAGCGTAACCATGAAAGGAATGAGTCGCATGGATATGACGGAGCTGTGCGTGTACCAGGTAAAGGACGGTAAGATCGTCTCCGAGTCCTTCTCCATGTAATAAAGTTCGATTGCCATATGAATAATTATGACGCCATTGTCGTAGGGTCGGGTATCAGCGGCGGCTGGGCTGCCAAAGAGCTATGTGAATTGGGTTTGAAGACCCTTGTCCTGGAAAGAGGACGCAACGTTGTACATCTGAAGGATTATCCCACTGCCAATATGCGTTCCTGGGAGTTCCCTCACCGGGGGCAGATGCCTCGTAGCTTTGTAGAAGAAAACCCTCTCATTACCCAGGCGGCGGGTTTTGGCGAGGACACGGCCCATTTCTTTATCAGGGATAAGGACCATCCTTATGTACAGGAAAGCCATTCGAATGGATCAGGGGTTACCAGGTGGGAGGCAAGTCGCTCATCTGGGGGAGGGCCTGTCCCAGATGGAGCAGGAATGAGTTCATAGCCCCTGCGAGGGATGGCTATGGCATCGAGTGGCCGATCACCTATGAGGAGATCGCTCCCTGGTATTCCCATGTGGAGATATTCTCCGGCATCTGCGGCAACAGGGATGGCATCGAGTCCATGCCGGACGGGGAGTATCTGCCGCCTTTTGAATTCAACTGTCCGGAAAAAGAGATAAAGAAAAGAATCGAATCAAAGTATAAGGGCCGTTATTATATCCAGGGTCGTTGGGCCCAGCTGACGGAAGCAAGAGAGATCCATCTTAAGCAAGGGAGGGGAAAATGCCAGGCCAGGGACCTCTGTATGCGGGGATGTCCCTTTGGGGGATATTTCAGCTCCGTCTCTTCCACGCTGCCCTGGGCCCAACAGACGGGGAACCTCACCGTGCGTCCTTTCTCCGTAGTACATTCCATTATTTATGATGACAAGAAAGGGAAGGCCGTCGGGGTAAAGGTTATTGACGCCAATACAAAACAGGAGGTGGATTATTATGCGCGCGTGATATTTATGAATGCCTCTGCGCTCAACACCAATCTTATCCTGCTGAATTCTGTTTCCGGCAGGTTTCCCAATGGCTTTGGCAATGACAATGGGCTGTTGGGCAAGTATGTCTGTTTTCAGAATTACCGGGGGTCGGTAGGGGGAAGTATCGAAGGTTTTGAAGATAAATATTATTATGGCCGCCGGACGACTGAATGTATGGTGCCCAATTTCCGCAATCTTGGTAAGAACGATATGGATTTTGTGGGAGGCTATATGGCGTTCTCCGGCTGTTACCGGGAGCGGGGTGTTGAACCAGCGGATGCAGGCATCGGCGCGGCGTATAAGCAGACGATGAGCGAACCTGGCGGATGGGGTGTATATATGTACCTGCAGGGAGAGACCGTGCCCAAGGAAACCAACCATGTATCTCTCAGCAAAGAGAAAAGGGACCAGTGGGGTATTCCCCTGCTGGTGACCTCTGTTGGGTACGATGACAATGACGAACGGCTGCTCAAGGACTTTCTCACACAGGCCAGCGAGATGCTGGATAGCGCCGGTGTAAAAAACCTCCGGCAGTATGACAATCATTGGGCGCCGGGAAGGGATATCCATGAGATGGGAGGGTGCCGGATGGGCAAGGACCCCGGGACTTCGCTGCTGAACGGGCACAATCAATTCCATCAGTGTAAGAATGTATTTGTCACGGATGGGGCTTGTATGACCAGCACGGCCAATCAGAGCCCTTCGATCTTATACATGGCGCTTACTGCGCGTGCTGCCCATCATGCTGTGGATGAGATGAAGAAAGGGAACTTATGATGTGCTGTTCATTACGCCTATCTTATTCCCATTCCAGTCGGGGAAGAGCACGTGATCGTTGCCCAGCCGCAGATGTTTGTCCGCCACTTCGCTGAATACGGCCCTGAAATCCGTGGTAACGGCGAGGTCCCTGCCGTCTTCCAGGTTTTCCACTGCCAGTGTTCTTACCTGGCCGTGGACCATGCCTCCATTGACATCGTTACCCAGGATGAAGTTACAGGATGCGCGGCCATGGTCTGTCCCCCCCGTGCCGTTTTGCCGTACTGTACGGCCGAATTCCGTCATGGTCATCACCGTGACATCGTCCTGATATGCCGAGATATCCGTCCAGAAGGCAGTGATGCTATTGCTCAGATCAGCGACATTACGGGCGAAGATGCCGTCTGCCGCACCCTGGTTGAAGTGTGTGTCCCACCCGTTGGACTCTGTGAATGCGATCTCCAGTCCTACGTCCATTTTTATCAGCTGGGCTATTTGTTTCAGGGAGTTGCCCAATGGTGAGTACGGGTATACAGCATTGTTATCCGGTCTGTAATTCCTGGTATTTGTCTTTTGCAGCATTTTCATGGCTTCAAAGCTTTCTTTACCCGTTTCTTTTAGCAGGCCCGGGGAGGTCTGATCGTAGAGGTCTTCGAAGCTGTTGGTTACTTTGCCTGCCGCGGAAGGGTTGCCTCTCATCTGGATGGCAAAATCCTGCAGGTTGCTGATGGCGACGGAAGGGTTGTCCCCGTAAAAACAGCGGGGGAGGGCGGAGGTAAGGCTTACGGCTGTGAAGGGCGTAAGGGCGTCATGTCCCAGGAGGCCTACGGCCCTGTTGAGCCAGCCGCTGGAAGTGCCTTTATTAAAGGGGGTACCTGATTCCATATAATCCTGTGCGTCGAAATGGCTGCGGGTATTATTGGGTGATCCTATGCCGTGGACGATGGCCAGGCGTTTGTCATTGTACAGGGGGGCAAAGGATTGCATGGCCGGGTGCAGCCCCCATCTTCCGTCCAGGTCGATCAGCGGACGGGGATTGTTGTCCTTTGCCGCGGAGATGAACAAGGTAGGTCTCACCGATTGCAGGTAGGCATCGGAGAAAGGAGTGACCGCCATCAGGCCGTCCATGGCCCCTCTCTGAAAGATGCAGACCAGCACTTTCTTCCGGCCGTAAGGTCTTATGATCTTATCGTTTGCCGCTGCTTCGGCCAGGAATCCCGGGATGCCGCCCATGAGACCGACGCCTAACAGGGCCAGGCCTCCTCCTTTTAAAAAACCACGTCTCGTGACCATATATTTATCTTTTAACGTCTTTGAAATTCGGGTGAGCCGATGATGATGCCTACTACCTGTGCTGTCGTTGCCGATGTCATGGGCGAAGGCGCGGGCGCGGGTGCTGGCTCCGTCATAGCCATTTCATCATTATGGGTAGCGGCAGCAGCGTTGACTTTTTGCTGCAGGCCCGGATCACCCAGCATTGGTGTCAGTCGCTGGATCGTCTGATCCAGGTCCCGTTCAGGCATGATGAGCCTGCAATATGTCACCAGGGCTGCCTGGGCGCTTTCCGGCTCATGGTTGTTGTTGAGAACGGCAAGGTCGAAGGTGATGCCGGGGATGCGGCCGGTGGCCAGTGCCAGACCGAAGTTCATGCGGTTGAGCAGCGAGCCCGTATTGATCCAAAATTGTCCTTTATCCGGGAAGCCTGTGGGCGCCTGGTAGAAATACATCTTTTCGCCCATACGTGTTACCCAGCTATACAATTGAAAGGGCTGGTTGATCCGTGCGTGAAGACTGCGGACGGCGCCCATGGCCAGCTCGAAAGGCGATTTTGTTTTTTCCCTGACAGCTGAAGTGCTCCAGAACTCCGGAGAGGTGACCATGGTCATCAGCACCTCGCGTATGTCGCCATCCTTGTCCCGGAAAGTTTTGGCCATCCTGTCCACCAGGCCGGCAGGCGGATCGTCGCTGACAAAACGGATCGCTATTTTCCGGGAGATAAAACGGGCGGTGGAGGGGTGATGCGCCAGCATGTCCAGCAGCTGTATTCCTTCCTCATAGCCCCCATTGGGGCCGAAGTGTTTACCCAATACCACTTTTTCACCCTTGTCGTGCCGGTTGGCGGCAAAGAGAAAGTCGCCTTCATGAACAAAGCCCTGTCTTTCCAATTTATCGTCGCCGACCCTGTTCAGCCGCTGTTCCATCGCTTTGCCATATAGACCCATCGGATAGACCGTCCAGCCTGTCAGGACCCTTGCGGCTTGCGTGACGTCCTGTTGTGTATAGCCGCCGTCGACGCCCAGCGTGTGCAGCTCCATCAGCTCGCGGGCATAGTTCTCGTTCAGCCCCTGGGCCTTGCGGGCTTTTTGCATGGGTTTTGTGGAGTCGACAGGACCGCTGCTGGTGAAATTGTCCAGGTAGTACAGCATGGCCGGCGAATGGGCTGTAGCCTTCAGCAGATCGCCAAACCTGCCCAGGGCCCCGGGACGTATGACATCCCGTTCGTATACGGGAATGAATTCAGCACAATCATTTTTGGTGATGGAGACATTGAAATGGTTGAACCAGAAATCCGTCATGACTTCCCTCAATTGGTTTTGGGAATAGGCTGCCCTGAGGACCTTCTGACAGTACAGCTGCCGGAAGAGCTCCTGCTCCGGCTTATAGCCCTTATCGTCCATATATTTTTTTAATATGTCACGGTAAGCTTTTTTGTCGGCTCTTACAGAATCTTTGTCGATGTATCCGTCCCGGATCGCCATACGGACCACCTGCCCGTTTTTTGGAAAGGTTTCGGCTATCTGTACGTTGTTTAGCTTAAGCGCGTCATATTGCGCTAACATCGCCTGTAATGAGTCGTCGGGGAGGGCTGCATCCAGCTGTTGCCGGAACCATTTTTCCAGGCCCATTTTGACCACTTCGTCCACCTGTCCGGGGGTAGCGCCATAGGTAAAACGGCTGATCAGGTGAGCGGCGGCCTGTCTTTCGGTGAGGCCTGCTTCACGATAAGGGAAGCGGCGATAACGTGTTTCTCCTAAAAAAGAGGACAAAAGGATGGCCCCGCAGAGGACAGGTAAGGCAAGGCGCAGAAATTTGGTGGTTTTGTTCATAACAAGAGAATTGGATAGGTCCGCCGGTAGTCCCTTATGACCGGAGCCAGGGGCCCTGGTTTAACGCCCCCGGCTCTTTTTTATGATATTTTTATAGAGAGAGCCTTACGGTAGCGGTGAGATAGAAGAGATCATTCGCCGGTGTGAGTAAATTTTGCGGTATCACATAGGCGGGCGTAAGGACAAGAAAGCATTTTTTATATGCAAAAACGATGGGAAGGCTGCATTCATAGCTCAATATATTGAACTGCCGGCCATCCTTTGTTACCAGGTCTTCTCCCGCGGGGAACAGCAGCAGGTGGCGTTGCTGGTAAAAGGTCTGTGTAAAATGTTGAGTGCCCGCGTATACATAGGCCGAGGGATCCAGGACGATGACGCCGTGGCGGAATACATGGGCCCAGCGGATAATATGATCCAATCCTGCCTGCAGGCCGGGGTCGGCCTGGCTGCTGAATTTGACATCACCGCCCAAGGTAATATTTGCTATTTTATTTAATTGCGTAATGCTGGCTGTCACCGATTGTTTGACCGCGGATTGGAGCAGGTCCGTATTATCCTGGTAGAAATACCTCGTCGTGGAAAGGTTCCCGGCCCAGCTGTCTTTTTTATTCCTGAAGCTATAGCCGCCTTCCAGCAGGGTGGCTGCGTATTGGGATTGCAGCTGGTTGTGGATAAAAACGAAGTTGGCGTTGAGGTATAGGCCGTTTTTGAGCGTGACCCCGATGAAGGGAATGGCGGCGCTGCTTTTCAGGCTATCGACCCTGCCGTAGTAGTTCAGACTGGAGTTGCCTGTTATGCCGATGTTAAAATGATTGGTGGAATCCTGCGCCCGGGCTGTGCCTGTCAGCAGCAGGAGAAGGAATATATACCGGAACATAAAGGAAAGTTTAAAGCAGCGGCGCCGGTCTGTTCCGACAACCGCTGCAACATAGGGGATCTATTGTTTCTGAATGCCGGCGCTGGTGGAGCTTTTTACTTCCACATTGGCTGAAGTGGCCGAAGAGCTATTGGAACTTTCCGATGATCCGCTTACCTGGGCGGAGTTAGCGCTATGGACGGATACAGTCCCCTTAGCGTCGTCCTTTGCATTGCTGACCGCTGTAGTCGTCTTTGCTTCTATCCGGCGGGTGCCGGCGGCTGCTTTTTTCTCTGTCGCGGCAGTGGTCTGAGCGGTTTTGTCAGCTGTAGCCGCACCGGTGGCTTTTGCCCGGCTTGCGGAGCTGGCGGCGACGGCGGAAGATGCTCGCAGCGCATTGCTTACGGAAGGCGTATTCAATGATGCAGCCGAGGTCAGGTGTGTAGTGCTGACAGCACCCAGACGGATCTGGGCGGAAGAAGAGTGGCTGATGGCCAATGCTGCGCCGGAAATAAGACAAACGGCGATGATTTTTCTCGTGTTCATAATTCCTCTGTTTTTGATGTTAGAAGATCTGTTTGTCATTATATCCACCGGACCCTGTTTTTGTTACCCCCTTTTAAATAAAAAACTTTTCCTGATTTGGGAAAATCGTCCCGTGTCAGGAAAGGCGATTGGATTAGAGATGTGATCTTCAATTAGATAGGCATGGCATGCAGGTTGTCTTTACTAGTATAGTACAAACAATAACGTATGAAAAAGATCCATGCCGTCCCCTTACATGAAAAACCCGTCTCCATTCCCGGATTGATATTAGCCTTTATTGCCGGCTGTTTGTCGGCCACGCTTTTCTGGTATTTTATCATATAGGGTCTTTCAGGTCTATTCTTTCACTCTGTCGAAATATTCTTTCTGTAAGCGTAGCGTCGTAGTATCCGCTTTTACGGCTTTTAAAGCTTTCTCCAACGAACCCACCATGTAATCTGTTACAAACTGCCCCAGCTGACGGGTGGCTTTGGCTCCTTCTCCTGCATAG
>DASZVM010000305.1:0-8346 GCA_035547295.1 Puia sp.
GGTGCGATCGCTTTCCGATGTGCGTATGGATTGCCAGCCGGCAACGCTGGGCCAATAAAGACCCTCCCAGGCGAAAGGCTGCAAGGAACGCTGTTCGAGATAGGATACGACAGGCATTCCACTCCCATCCTCTTTCTCAAAAAACCCCTGTGGCAGACCGTTACCGGCATGCCGGAGCAGTACCTTTACAGGTTGATCCACCAAAGGCAGCAAGGGATCCAGCTGCCAGCGTTCCTCGCCGGCATCCCGCTCTGCTGCCTCCTGTAACAGGGAAGTCCAAAGGGCCGCATATCCATTTTTATCTCCCGCCAGCAGCCGGCTGTATGTAGACTGCAGACCGGTACGGATGATCCTGCCTGCGCCATACATGCTTGCACTTACCAGGGGTCTGTGAAGGCTGTCGTATATCAAAGTTCGTCCCCCTGGTCTAAATATATCCTTATACCCGCTGTCCGATCTAATGATCAATCCCATTCCTTTTTCAGCCACCTGTCTTCGCACCATGGCCTCATTCACCTTCAGCGCTGCCGAATCTGCAATAACGACGTCGAATTTTTCCAGTAAGGCCGGTGAAAGATGATCGACAGGGCCGGGTGCCATATTCAGATCGGCACGATCATATTTCCCTTTACTGATGGTTGTACGGACAACCACGCCATGCCCTTTGCCGGCAAGCCAGCCGGCAAGAAATCGGTATTCAAAGTCCGGTGAAGCAGCCAGTATCAGGACCTTTAATGCTTTTCCCTGCACCACTTCCAGGGGAATAGGCTCCTGCTCCAATGTGTCGGCGCCATCAAGGGCGATTAACCTATAAACCGCACGACCTGTCTGTAAGGGGACTGTCTTTAGCCGAAACTCACCTGAGCTTATTTCCGCCGAATCCAGGACTGTGTGCATGCCCGTCAGTAGCAATTTAACCTGCCGTCCCCCGGGATTGTAAAAACGGCCCTGTATCCTGCAGGTTTCTCCCGGACGTAAGGTTCGACGCCAGTAAATGGATGCGACGCCCGGGGATATCGGATCATCGCCCCGGGAGATCGAAATATTTTTGACAGGCGCAACACGCTTATACGTTATAGGCAATGCAATAACAGCCAGGGCAGCCACCAATATTACCGTAGCGGGTACCCGCCATGGCAACCGTGCCCTGTTCGCTCTTTTCCACTCATAGGTCAGCAGCAGCGCCAGCATGGCGAGGGAGAGAAAGATGACGATATAGTTGCAGGCTGTCATTGTTTGTTTACATTGCTGAAATAAAGTCTTGATAGCCCCGCATCGGAAGCCTCCTTTTCCAGGACAGGGTTCGCTGACGGAACAGAGACCATTTTCCGTATGGCCTCCTGTGCCAGCTGACTATCAGTCAATCGCTCTCCTTCCCCCGGAGCCTTCCCATTCTCCTCCCTCATTCCGCCCCCGCCATTCCCCGCACCCGCCACCACCCTTTTTATTGCCTGAAATCCCGCCAGGTATTCTCCCGGACGAGCCATCGCCTGCTTCCCCAGTAACCGGCTGGCCTCTATCAAGACCTCTGATTCCGTTTTATTGATCATTCCACCCCTGTCCAATACACTCAGCGCCATCCGCAGCTTGTCCTCGTCCGTAACGTTCTTGTCATAGACACTATGCCACCGGGGCATCAGCACCTCGTCCAGCTTCCCTGTGAGACGTTTGTTCGGGTCCGGCGGCGTGACACGTACCCCTGTCTTTGCCACATAGGCACGGGATTTCTGCTGCAGGTCTTTCAGCAGCCGCAAGGCCTTGTACTCATAAGGCAATGCCTCTTGCGGTTTAAAGGTTCGCAGCCGCAGCTCAGCATTCCACATCTCTGTCAAAGTGGCTTTTAACTGCTGCTTGATAGCAGGCTCAAAAAAAGTGGCATCCTCCGCATTGTCATGTTTGTCCGTAAATGCATCCCTCACTTTTGCCGCATTGCCAAAATCTTCCGGTCCGGCGCCGGCAGCGGAAAAGCTCTCATTCACCCCTCCTTCCTCCGCCTCTTCACCCAGGAATTTACCATAGCGCAGTCGCAGCAGCTTTTGATCTATCGCCAGGTCATTGCTCTTGTTATTAAAAATTTGCGCAGGTATCGTATCTTTTTCGCGCAGCAGCTGTTCCGTCTCGATGATTATCTGACGCTGGCTTCTAAAAAGCCCGGGCTTGACATCCAATCCAGTCGAAAGCCCTTCCAGGCTCATCAGTTTTGCAGTATCCGGCAGGGAGATGATATACATATCGCTCCGGGACTCCTGGCCATGGTTGTCCTTTGCCCGGCAGTAGTAATACAGCTCATCGCCGGGATAAAGACCCAGCGCGTCCAGGTCCAGGGTCTGACGCAGATCATAAACAGTGCGTCCTGCTATAAAAATCTTTCCAAAAGACAACACCTGTTCTTTGAACTTCACGGCCTCTCCGCTGCCGGTCGCCACCGTGGCTACTACAGTGACATCGCTAACGCCATAATCGTCCCGGACCTTCACGATAAGGGGTAGTCTTCTGGACTCTCCGATATCCACAACGGTATATGCTTTGGGTGCACTGATGGAAATGCTGGGCGCCTCATCTTTGATCACTTCCATCTTATACAGATCTGAAAGCGTTCGATCTGTCTTCAACTGATAAAAACCGGACTGGTCCGCTGTACGTGATACACTCCATGTTATGCCATCCACTGTCTTCAGCTTCAGGGGACTGCTGTCATTAAACAGGATGGCTGCTGTCCCTGCCCGCACATTGGTCTGTATCTCCCAGCTAACAAGGGCCCCTTCTTCCACCTGCAGATTGGGGTCCTGCTGACTGCGAACCGTCCTCCCTGTATAGGCAGGCGGCGTGATCCGAACTTCCACCTTCCCTATCCCCGCAACAACAGGCTTCACGGCCCGTGACAGCCCGATTCTCTTATTCATGCTCAACGACCCCGACCCGTCATAGTTAAAACCAGCCCTCATCAAAAGCACAGCGGCCACCAGGCATACCCCAATGACCAATCTCTTCCTCAGGGGATGCGGCAGCCTGGCTTCTCTCAGTCGTTGCCCGATGCGTCCTGCCTGAAGTTTCTCCAGCGCTCCCAGCTCTTCCATGGGTTTTAACAGTAACCCGCAGCTTTCTTCCAGCTCAGGTACATGCCTGTCGAGTATCCTGGCGGCATCGGTGACGGTCACCCGCCAGGAAGGGAAGATCAGCAGCGCTATACAACAAAGGAAGACAAATAATACGATCCCATGCCACAACGAGTCGTACCCCCACCGGTGAAGGACGGCCGTCAGCAGCAGGCTTATGGCAATTGCCAGCAGACCGCAAAAAAGGAACCCCTGAACGGACCACCTCCGTTGCACCGAACGTAATATGTCTTTACCCTCAGCCATTCGCACTGTCTTTTTGTCTTTTAAAGGCCACTAACCTTTCACAAAGCAGCACCAGCCATACCAGGAACCATCCGGCAGGCGCAAGATCGATAGACACCTCATTGGGCGACGTCACCTCATTCGCAGCCCTTCTCTTCCCCGGCAACACCTGCGCAGGGTCGATCATTCTTAAGTCGTGGGTATTACCCGTACTTCCCAACAACAATGTTTGCAATAAGTACGGAAAGTCCGCGCTCCATACCAGCTCGTTCCAATCGGGATTGAAACGACTAAAAAAATGATATCGCTTTTCACCTGCCGTCTCTTCCAGACCCAGCAAAGGCCTTCCAAACCCGTCCATCCATATGGGCTGCAGTTTGCCGGCAGCCTCCAACCGCTCTGTCGCCTTCTCCACTTTTATATCCGTACCCCTGATCCACGTATCCACCGGTGTTGCTTTCCCCGGCTCATACAATAATATATTTTCGGCTTTCACCCCCTCCGGCAGAGGTTCCGAAGACAGCCAGAAGACCCAGTCTGCCGCTGGTGCGCCTCTGCTCGCCGCTCGCGGCTCATAGCTCGTAGCTATTATATTCCTGCGGGTGAACTGCTGTACTGCCCTTACGGCAGCCGTCACCCACCGTCCATCCATGCTGTCCGCATATACGGCAACGTGCAGGGTCGTCGTATCCACGCTGTCCCCAGCTTCTCTCAACCTATCCTGATATCCATATATGCTCCCCGTTGGTCCGCTGCTGCCGGTGATTACCCGTATGCTATCCACTCCTACTGACCAGCGCTTATCCACCCAGCGGACAGTACTATCCTTTGCCTTGTCCACATACCAATATACAGGCCTGGCTGTCAGGGGTCGCCCCCCCGCAAAATGGCGTAAAAAACCATCTGTAAACACATAAAAAGGGACACCTTCGGGCGCCTGTCTGTCGAGACTGGCAAACGCCTTCCACCAGCAGCTGTCTTTTAGATCATGACGCTCGTACCCCGCGTTCAACAAAGAGTCAGCCATTGATCGGACATTCCCTCCGGCCGGCCCCATCAGCACCCATCCTTTTTTTGCCGGACCCGGCGGCTTTTTCCAATAAGGGCCTGCCAGCAAAAAGGCAAGCAGGATGAGCAGGATACAGCGTAATAACAGCAGCAGCCATTCGGAGATCTTACGGCTACGGGCCTGTTTCAGAGAGGTTTTCTCCAGGAAGACGATGCTTCCGATAGCCAGTACCTTGCCCCGTCTGTCGTTCCATAAGTGTATCGCCACCGGAACAATGACCCCGGCGATAGCGAATAACCATATGGGCTGTAACAGGTGCAGCAAAACTATCCGGTGATCTTTTGTCTTTGTTTTAAAAAATCCCGCAAAGCGTCCCCGGGTGGTTGGTCCATCCGCAACAGCTGATAAGCCATCTGCTTGTCCAGCACCTGCATCCGTACGGCGGCCAGCCAATCTTTCAGTCGGGCCCTATAAGCATCCAGGGATAAAGTGTCATTGAAAGGGATCTTTTCGCCCGTCTCCAGGTCCCGCAGGTGCTGATACCCCTTATAATCCATCTCCAGCTCATTCTTTCCCATCAGGTGGAAAACAATGATCTCGTGCCGCAGGGAAGCTAATATCTCCAGCAGGCGGCTGATCTCGCCTTCCCGTTCATACATGTCCGTGATAAATACCAGCAGCTCCCTTTTCTGATCGCTTGTAAAAATGTGTTTATACCGGATGGGATCTCCTATACGCCCGCCGGGATGGATGTTTTCCAGCTGATAAAAGTACCGGGCCAGATGCTGTGGGTCTTTGCGGCTGGGCAGGGAAAAGACGTGCCCCTCCTGGAATAGGTAAAGCCCAAAGGCATCCCCCTGCATATGGACCAGCCAGCCCAGGCTGGCGGCCAGCAAACGGGCATAATCGAGCTTTGTAAAAGCACCATCCCGGTGGGTCATGGAATTGCTGGCGTCTACCAGCAGCCGGATGGAAATGCTGGTCTCTATCTCCGACTCGCGGATATAGTAACGGTCGCTCCTGGCATATCGCTTCCAGTCCAGCCAGCGCAGGTCGTCACCCGGCTGATAGCTCCTGTATTGACTGAACTCCAGCCCCGGGCCCTTGACCTTGCTTTTATTGATGCCGGTCATAAAACCATCTATCGTCCGGCGCGCTGCCAGCGAAAGGTCCTTGATGGCCATCAGAATATGGGGGTCCTGTAATTCGCTCATGTGCTGTCTGTAAAATTTAGGCAAAAGGCGTGGCCGGCCTTTGTATCTCTTTCAAAAGGACCGCCGTTACCTGATCGGACGTTATATTCTCCGCCTCCGCCTTAAAATTCATCAGGATCCTATGCCGTAACACCGGGTAAGCCATGGCATGTATATCTTCCGGAACGACGGCATATCGTTGTTTAAATAAAGCCCGCGCCTTGGCTGTCAGGATCAGGGCCTGACCGGCACGTGGCCCCGCACCCCAACGGACCCACTCCTTTACATATGACAACGGGGTCGTATCCGGTCTTGTCCCCCTTATGATCTCCGCCACATATTTTACCATGTCCTCGCTGATGCTGACCTCTCTCACCAGCTTTTGCAGCTGCTGGATTTCGGGCCCGTTCACAACAGGATGAACGGCAGGACGGCGGGTGCCGGTAGTATGGCTGAGGATGGAGATCTCCTCTTCTGCGGTGGGATAGCCGATTTTGATATATAATAAAAATCTGTCGAGCTGGGCTTCAGGCAAGGGATATGTCCCCGCCTGCTCGATAGGGTTTTGCGTGGCCAGGATAAAGAAAGGACGGTCCAGCTTATAGGTCGCTCCGCCATAGGTGATCTCGAACTCCTGCATCGCCTCCAGCAGCGCCGATTGTGTCTTGGGAGGGGTGCGGTTGATCTCGTCGGCAAGAACGATATTGGCAAACAAGGGCCCTTTGTTGAATTTGAAAAACCGGCGGCCCGTCGCATGGTCCTCTTCCAGTATTTCAGTGCCGAGAATATCAGTGGGCATAAGGTCCGGCGTAAATTGTATCCGGCGGAAGGAAAGGTCCAGCGCATGCGCAAGCGTCCGTACCATCAGGGTCTTCGCCAGTCCGGGCACCCCCTCCAGAAGACAATGCCCTCCTGCCATCAGCGTGACCAGTATCTCCTCTACAACGGCGTCCTGTCCGACGATGACCTTTTGTATCTCCTTTTTTAATTGTGAGAGTTTTCCCAATAATGACTGTACAGTGCTTTCGGCAATTTCCAAACCCGTGTATTTAAAAGTTAAAAAATTAAAAGGAAATTAAAGATAAAATCATCAACTTTAAAAAAATTACACCACCGGTGAATCGATTTACGTTTGCAAGGTTGAGATACAGGTCAGGCGACTGGGACACCGATCAACGTATGCCTTCCAACCTGCTGAATTCACTGATAGAATATACCACCCTGCCTGTCAACCTGCAGGAAAAGGTCGTGGACCTGGAAAGCGCCGATATCTTCCTGTATCCATTCTGCTATATCAGCGGCCATAAGCTGGTGCAGTTCAATACGCAGGAAAGCGCCCACTTCCATCAGTATGTACAGAATGGCGGATTTGTCTTTGCGGATGACTGCAACCACGATATAGACGGACTCTTTGCCCGGAGCTTTGAAGCACAGATGCGCACGCTGTTTGGTCCCGCTGCATTGCAAAAAATACCCAATGACCATCAGATCTATCATTCCTTCTTTAAATTCGAAAAAGGTCCGCCCAACACGACCTTTGAGCTCAACGGATGGGGAGATGACCTGGTGCACGACTATCTGAAAGCCATTACGATCAATGGACGCATCGGCGTATTGTACAGCAATAAGGATTACGGTTGTGAATGGGACTATGATTTCCGTAACAAACGCTTCCTGGCGGAAGACAATACAAAATTCGGGGTCAATATCATTATGTATGCGATGAATGCTGTAAAATAAAAAGGGCGGCCTCTTTATAGAGACCGCCCGTACTTAAGATACTGAATCTGATCAACGGGTCTATATCTGACTTACCCTTGTGTAGTAGTCCCAGTCTCCCCGGTACCGGATTGACTATTTTGATATTCCGGCTGTTGCTCTTCACTTCCTGCTGCCGGCTTTTGTTCCTTTTGTGGCTGTTGTGGTTGTTGCTGCTGGTCATTTCCTCTGTAAGGCTGAGGCGCATTGCTATTGTTCCTGCGATAATTCCTGTCGAAATAATCATGTCTTGCCTGTACAATGGCCGCATCCCTGTCTTTTTTCAGCTGATTGATCTTTTCCTTTCTTTCCTTGCGAGGGATCGACTTATCCTTACGAACGTCCTTGATCTGAGCGCTATAGTCGCTCTTGATGTCTTCTATCTGCATACCCAGCTGAGAAGGCATACGGCCGTACCCATAATAATAGGGAGGATAAGGATAGCCCCAGGGGCCATAGAACCCGTAAGGGTAACCCCAGGGATAACCATACCCAAATCCAAAACCTAATCCCACATAGCTGCGGGGTACGACAACTACAGTCCTGCCGCCGCCATGAAAACCACCACCGTGGCTGATACTGCCGCCACCGCTGTAATGTACTCCCCTTTGGGCTGAAGCACCCAGGGAAACAACGGTTGCAAGCACAATTGATAAAATTATTTTCGTTTTCATAATTTTTGATTCTCCTTATTTAATAGACGAAAAAATATGGCCAAGGTTGATTCAGCATATCGGTTATAACATATCTATAACAATATCGCTATCAGACAACCAGATATACCCCTGGACGCTCGATCAGGCAATAAAAAAAGCACCGTTTACCGGAGCTTATGCTTGTCTTTTTGTCACTTTAACGTCTTTTCTTCATGACCATGGGTCAGGGCCTGTTGTCTTTTACGATCAAACCCTGCTCGGGAACCCACTTGTCCTATTCTATGTATTTTGCCACTTCCCTGGCCATTCCATCGCCTTTAAGCTTTGCAACAAGATGAAGGGCCCCGTCGATACCGGCGGAAATACCTGCTGTAGTGATCACTTTTCCA
>DASZVM010000306.1:0-5310 GCA_035547295.1 Puia sp.
ATATCAGGGAAAAGATACATGGTAAGAACGAAAAGGATTTTTTTAAGACCATTCAGACGGCTTATCAGGGGGAGCCGGTGATCGAGAATGCTTCCGTCGACAGCCTTAAGCTGACGGATCAGCCTGTGGGCGTCAACTACGATGTGATGTTAAAGAACGATACCGACGAGAATGTGATCTATTTCAATCCCATGCTGGAGGAAGGATATAAGGAAAACCCGTTCAAGGCCGCCGACAGGAAATATCCCGTGGAAATGCCCTATGGGTTTGACGAGACCTATATCTTCAATATGGAAATACCCGAAGGGTATGCGGTGGATGAACTGCCAAAGTCCGCGAAGGTGACCTTTAATGAGGACGAAGGTTTCTTCGAGTACCTGATCGCGGCGGATGCCGGCAACGTTCAGTTCCGCACCCGTACCGTGCTTAAAAAGGCGAATTTCAAGCCGGAAGATTATGCTACATTACGTGATTTCTTTGCCTTTATCGTAAAGAAGCAGGGTGAGCAGATAGTGTTTAAAAAGAAAAAATGATCCTATGCGAATTGTGATATGCTTGTTGATGTTAGGTATTGGCTTCGGGCTTCGGGCACAATCCTATAATGTGCTCCTGATCCCTGACAGCCTGAAAGAAGGGGCCCGGGCGGTGGTAAGGGAAGATGAGACCATCCTGGAGATAAAGAGCCCTTCAAGAGCCATCGAGCGGCAGCATACGGTATATACCATCCTGAATGAGAATGCGGATAACCTGGGTGGTTTTGTAAGCAGGTATGATAAGTTCACCTCCGTGGGTTCGGTGAGCATGGCTTTGTACGATGCCATGGGAAAGGGATTGAAACATGTAAAGAAAAAGGAGATGGAGGACCGCAGCTATGTCAGCGAGGGGACCCTGATGGATGATGCCAGGTACAAATTCTATGATTTTTATTACAAGGTCTATCCCTATACGGTAAGCTGCGATGAAGAAGACGAGCACAACGGCCTGCTGTTCTTTACACCCTGGCGGCCCCTGCTGAATTCGGGTATTTCCACACAGCACAGCAAATATGTGATCATCGCTCCAAAGGATTACGAGGTCCGTTACAAGCTGGTGAACTGTGATATCAAGCCGGTGATCACCGTATCGGGTGATAAAAAGATCTACACGTGGGAGGCAGGCAACCTTCCTGCCCGTCACACCGAGACCGGCGGCCCCCGCTGGAAGGAGATCGCGCCCCATGTGCTGCTGGCGCCGTCCGAGTTCGAAGCGGAAGGATATAAAGGCAGCATGACGAGCTGGGAGAACTTTGGAAAGTTTATCAACCAGCTTCGGAGCGGGCGTGACGTGTTGCCGGAGGATATAAAAAAGAAAGTGCACGAGCTGACGGATGACCTTAAGGATCCGCGCCGGAAGGTGTATGCGTTATATGATCTCCTTCAGAAAAATACGCACTATATCAGTGTCCAGCTGGGGATTGGCGGCTGGCAGCCTTTCCCTGCGGAGTACGTGGCTACAAAAAGGTATGGGGATTGTAAAGCTTTGTCCAACTATATGATCGCTCTTTTGAAGGAAGCGGGTATTACGGGCAGATATGTAGTGATATACGGCGGCAGCGATGAACCGCCGCTGGTGGACGATTTCCCTTCGATGCAGGGGAACCACGTCATATCCTGCGTCCCCCTGGAAAAAGACACCATCTGGCTGGAATGTACCAGCCAGACCGGATCTCCGGGGTACATGGGCAGCTTCACCGGCGACCGGAAGGCCATCCTCATCGACGAAGCAGGTGGTCATATTGTAAGGACGCCGTCCTATTCATCCACGGATAATACGAGGAGCCGGGTGGTCAATGCAAGCATCAGTACGGAGGGCAACCTGGACGCCGAAGTGACCACCACTTATTCAGGCACAAGGCAGGAAATGCCCCATGGGCTTATCTATGGAGCTTCGGATGATGAACGGGAGAAATACCTGAACGGCCTTTTTCACCTGCCTACCTATAAAATAGACAAAAGCAGATATGAGGAACAGAAAGGCGCCCTGCCTGTAATAAAGGAATATCTGCATGTGGTGAGCCCCAACTATGCGGGTGTTACGGGCAGGCGTTTATTTATTGAACCGAACCTCTTTGACAGGAACACTTACCGGCTGCCGCAGGATTCAGTGCGTCATTATGATTTCGTGGATGACAGGGCGTTCCGGGATATCGACAGCATCACCATCCTGATACCTGAGGGCTATCAGCCGGAATCTATTCCATCCGAGGTCCATATCGATAATAAATTCGGAAGATACAGCGCTTCTGTAAAGGTGTTGCCGGATAAGATACTTTATTACCGCACCCGGGAGGAGCGCTTTGCCCGATTTCCCCCGTCAGACTATGCAGCTCTTGTCAAATTCTACGAGCTGATGTACAAGACTGACCATACGCATATCGTACTGGTGAAAAAGGATTGACCAGGCACCCGACTACTGACAGCTGCTGCCGCCAACGGCTCCGTCCACCAGATTTTTCAGGCTTTGGTACAAGGGCTTTTTTTCCTCTTCGGGTTTTGCGAGGATGAGAATAGCCGCGTAATTCCGGCATTTGTCGATGTAGGGTATCGTCCCCATCTGATTGGGGCAGGCCAGCACATTGGACTTGCCCGTCGCGGTGGATTCGGTGATAAAGGCGCCAAGACCGAAGTGTACGTTCTGGAGGGACTTCGGTACGCTTTTAACGGGTATGGCCGGGAATTGGGATGTTTCCAGCTCTTCCACCGCCTTTTCGCTCAATATGCGGCGGCCTTCGAAAACACCTTTATTCAGCAGCATGGAAAGGAAATTGATATAATCATTGGCAGTGGACCTGGCCCCTCCGGCGGGATTGACAGGGCCTCCGTCCTCATTGCTAAAGCTGGTGCTTCTCATTTTCAACGGACGGATGATCCTCTCCTGCATTAGCCTGTCAAAGCCCTTTTTTGAAATGACCTCGAGTACCCGGGCGGCGATGTTCGGACCTACATAGCTATAGTAGAATTCCGTGCCGGGGTTGGCGACGATGTCTCGCTTGGAGGCATAAGAATTTATCTCTTCCTCCAGGCTTTCGAACTTTGTCTTTCCCTCAGCCCTGATACCCGTGGTATTGGTGAGACAATTCCTTATGGTAATATAGCTCTTTGAATATTTGGCAAAAAGTGGAATATACTGGGTCACCTTGTCCTCCAGCGACAGCTTGCCTTCGTCCACAAAGGTCATTACCAGGGCGGCTGTAAGCCAGTTGCCGGCGTTTTCGATAGGAGCCTGGGTTTTGGGAGTAAAATCCTCGCTGCCCTGCTTCTGGTAAATAATTTTCCCATCCTTCCATACGAGGGCGACGAAATTATTCCCCAGCGCTTTTTGATTTTGCTTAAATAATTGATCTACTGCACTGAAATCGGATTGAGCAAAGAGAGGCAGACAGAATAGCAGACAGAGAGGGATAAGGCTGAATTGTAGACAGATGGTCTTAACTTTATATGACATAGTTGCCGGGTTTAGCTTTTGGATTAGATTTTGTCGCACAAACCTAAGTAAATTTCAAAAGAAACCAGAATTATATGAACTTGAATAATTTTACCATCAAAGCACAGGAGGCCATCTCCCGGAGCCAGCAGCTGGCTTTCGAAAGGCAAAACCCCGTTATCGAAACGGAGCATTTGCTTAAATCGTTGCTAAGCGAAGAAGATTCTTTGGTAGAATTCCTGTTGAAGAAGAATAATGTGAACGTGAACTTTGTGGAGACCAAGCTCGATGAGAGCATAAACAAGCTACCGAAGATCAACGGGGGAGAGCCTGCCCAGACCATCAGCCGGGACATGAACAATGTCATGTTGCGGGCGGGGTCTGATCTGAAGCAATTCGGAGATGAATTCGTAAGTGTGGAGCATATCCTGCTGGCCCTTGTACAGGGCAGCGACAATACGGCCAAATTACTAAAGGATGCCGGGTTGACGGAAAAGGGTCTTATTGCGGCGATCAAAGATCTGCGCAAGGGCTCCACTGTGTCGTCGCAGACACAGGAGACTTCTTTTAATGCACTGAATAAATATGCAAAGAACTTAAATGAGCTGGCCCGTCAGGGTAAGCTGGACCCTGTCATCGGCAGGGACGAGGAGATACGCAGGACCCTGCATATCCTTTCCCGCCGCAGCAAGAACAACCCTATCCTGGTAGGCGAGCCGGGGGTAGGCAAGACGGCAATCGCCGAAGGGCTGGCCCATCGCATCGTGAATGGGGATGTGCCCGAGAACCTGCGGTCCAAAGTGATCTATGCTTTGGACATGGGGCAGCTGATAGCGGGTGCTAAATATAAAGGCGAGTTTGAAGAACGTTTGAAAAGCGTCGTGAAGGAAGTGTCCGGCAGCGATGGAGAGATCATTCTCTTTATCGATGAGATACACACGTTGGTAGGAGCGGGTGGAGGAGAGGGGGCCATGGATGCCGCCAATATCCTCAAACCGGCCCTTGCCCGTGGCGAGCTTCGTGCCATCGGCGCTACTACCCTGAACGAGTACCAGAAATTTTTTGAGAAGGACAAGGCGTTGGAGCGCCGTTTTCAAAAGGTACTGATAGACGAGCCCTCTGTGGAAGACGCCATCTCCATCCTGAGAGGACTAAAGGACAGATATGAGACGCACCACCATGTACGGATAAAGGATGAAGCGATCATTGCGGCAGTGGAATTGTCGCATCGTTATATCACTGACCGGTTTCTCCCGGACAAAGCCATCGACCTGATAGATGAAAGCGCGGCCAAGCTCAGGCTGGAAATGAACTCCATGCCTGAAGAGCTGGACAGGCTGGAAAGACAGATCCGTCAGCTGGAGATCGAACGGGAGGCCATCAAAAGGGAGAACGATAAGGACAAGCTAAAAGAGCTGAGCGCCGACATCGGCAATCTGACGGTGGAGAGGGATACGCTGAAGGCAAAGTGGAAACAGGAAAAAGAACTGGTGGAGAAAGTACAGAATGCCAAGGCGGAGATAGAGAACCTGAAGCTGGCCGCGGAAAAAGCGGAAAGGGAAGGACAGTATGGATTAGTGGCAGAGATACGTTATGGCAAGATAAAAGAGCAGGAGAAGATCATAGAGGATTATTCCCGTCAGCTGGCAACCATCAGCACGACGTCGCGTCTGATGAAGGAAGAGGTAGATGCGGAAGATATTGCGGAAGCTGTGGCAAAGTCTACAGGCATTCCGGTGTCCAAGATGCTGCAAAGTGAAAGGGAAAAACTGCTGCACCTGGAAGATGAGCTGCACAGGCGTGTCGTTGGACAGGATGAGGCCATCACGGCTGTAGCGGATGCAATCC
>DASZVM010000307.1:0-5109 GCA_035547295.1 Puia sp.
TTCAGCTCCGCCAGCTCCTTATAGATCCCTTCTGCCGTACGTAACGCATTGCTTCCCGGGGATTGATATATCTGCAGGTAGGAAGCTCTTTGCCCGTCCACGAATGAATTGCTGGAAAAGGTGAATTTACCCAGCTCCACCCGCGCCACGTCCTTTAAATACACCAGCTCTCCCGTAGCAGGCACCGTCTTCACGACGATATGCTGGAACTCCGAAGGTTTGCTGAGACGCCCGTTGACAAGGATGCCGATCTCGAACGTCTGTGTCGGCAGCTGTGGAGGTACGCCCGCCGAACCGGCCGCCACCTGCACATTCTGTGCATTCAGCGCATTGATGATATCCTGCGGGGTCAGGCTGTATGCCGCCATTTTCTGCGGGTTCATCCAGATCCGCATGCTGAAGTCGTCCGTAAATCGGGTGATCGTACCTACTCCCGGCACACGCAGCAAAGCATCCTGTACGAATATATTGGTGTAGTTGTCGAGGAACGTAATGTTATGGGTCCCTTTTGGTGAATACAGGGCCACCATCATCAGCATGCTCGGGTTTACCGCGCGCACCGTGATCCCCAGACGGCTTGCGACAGAAGGCACCAGCGGCGTGGCAATGCTCACCCTGTTTTGTACGTCCAGCGTTGCAATATCGATATCCGTCCCGATGCCAAAAGTGACATTCATCGTCATCTGCCCGTTGTTCGAGCTGTTGCTCTGCATATATTCCATCCCCGGTGTGCCGTTCACCTGCTGTTCGATGGGCGTCGCTACCGTCTGCTCCACCGTCTGGGCATCTGCTCCCGTGAACTGCGCATTCACCTGCACCAGCGGCGGCGTAATGTCCGGGTACTGGTCGACAGGCAGCACAGCGATACAGATGGTCCCCGTGATCACCAGCACGATGCTGATGACAATGGCCGTCACCGGCCGCTTGATAAAAGTATTCGCGATCATAATTATTTCCCCCTTCCTCCTGCGGCGGCAGGTCCCCGTTTATTCGCCGTCGTAATAACCGACCCGTCATGCAATGCCTGCACTCCATCCACCACGATACGGTCACCTTCCTTCAAGCCTTTTGTAATAATGATATCCGGACCTATCGTCTTGCCCACATCCACCTTCTCCTGCATAGCAGTCAGGTGCGTCGCCGAATCCCTGGCAATAAAGACAAAGTACTCACCCATTTGCTCTACCACCGCCCTTCCCGGTATGGTGATCTGAGGGCCCGGCTCCAGGTTATGCACCCGCAGCACGCAGCTCATCCCCACCCGCAGGTCATATCGCGGGTTGGGAAATACCAGCCGTATCCGTATCGTCCCCGTCTGCGGGTCCACTGCCCTGTCGATGACAGATATCTTACCGCTGTAAGGATATAGCTTCTTGTTGGGCATGATGATGGTAAACAGCGAGTCCGGCCCTTTCTGCTTTGTACGCTGCAGGTCTTCATATTGGTTCAGCTGCGCTTCGTTAGCCAGAAAATCCACCGCCATGGGTTCATCCGTGGATATGGTTGTCAACGTAGTCGTGCCCACCGTCACCAGGTTCCCCAGCTTGACCTGGCTGAACCCTACTGTCCCGTCGAAAGGGGCCGTGATCACAGAATAAGTAAGATTCGTTGCCGCCGTCTTCAGGGCCTGCTGTGCCGCCGACACTTCGTTCTTCGCATTTTGAAGGGCTATCTCCGCGTGGTCCAGCACCTGCCTGGCCACCGCATTGTGCTGGTTCAGGTACTCGTACCGGACAGCGTCCTGCTGTGCCTGGACCTCGTTGCCCTGGGCCACCTTGACATTAGCGGCGGCCTGATCATAAGCCGCCTGGTAAAGCCGTTCGTCGATGGCATAAAGCTTCTCTCCTTTATGTACATGCGAACCTTCCCTGAAATAAATACCCGTTATATAGCCTGTCACCTGTGCATGCAGGTCCACCTGGCTCAGCGCCTGCGTGGTAGCCGGATAGTCGTCATAATAAAGCACAGGTCGCGACCTCACCGGGGCGAGATTGACGGGAGTCGCGGCAGGCGCCGCCGGACGGGGGTCCTGGCAGGAATATATCGCCAGGCTGCTGCAGAGGATCATTATCGATACCTGTCTACTCATATAAATAATTAGTGATTAACGGTGATGATACCCATGGCCTTTTCAAGATCGATCTTGCTGGACAGGAGCTGGAAGAGCGCATTCTGATAACCTATCTCCGCCTGGATCAGGTTGGATTCGGCGGTGATGACATTGAGATAGGGCACCGTGCCCTGCTGGTATTGCAGCTGTACAATATCATAGACCTTCCTGGCCAGGTCAGTATTCTCACGGGTGGTATGAAGGTTGTATAAATTACTTTTATAGCCGGCCAGTGCGCCCGTGTATTCCGAATAGATGGCATTGCGAAGACTGACCTCATCCCAGTCCAGCAGCTGGGATTGCAGCCGGGCTTTGCGGATGTTCTGTACACGGGCAAGACCGGTGAAGATAGGCAGGTTAAGAGAGAGCCCTACATAGGAATAAGGATAGGACTGGCTGAAGAGCTTGCCAAAGCTATTGTTTTGAAAAGCATAATCATAATCGAAGAAAGCCCCCACGGTAGGAAGCCAGGCCTTGCGGTAATAGTTCACCAGTTGGCCCTGCAGCGATCTGGCCGTCTGCAGCTCCTGAAACTCGATACGCCGCTCGGCCTGCAGTTGCTGCGTTGTGTCGATGGCTATGTCATTCATCATTTTTGCCGTATCGTAAAGGATGTTGAACTGCCCCGCAGGAGGATAGCCCATCACCTGCTTTAACATGGCATATTGGGGGTCTACATTCAGCGTGGCCTGTCTCAGCTGCGCCAGTGAATTGTTCAGCGAGATGGCAGCCTGATCGTAGTCCGTCTCGTCCACAATGCCGCCCTGGTATTGGTGGTAGGCGTCGTGGAGGTTCTTGTTAAGCCGTGCGGTGTCCTCTTTCAGCACGTTGATCTGTTCAAGCGTCAGCAGCAGGCTGAAGAAGGTCTTGCTGACAGCTGCGACAATATCGATCCTGGCGCTGTCTGTGAACTGTTCGGCCTGGCGGACATACAGCGAGGCGCTTTTTGATGCGTACAGCAGGGCCGGATTAAAGATGGTCTGGGTGACGGAAAGCACGGGGGTGAACGTGTTGATCACGCCTGTCTTTTGCTGGGTGACGGTACCGGTGCTGCTGTTCTTGATAAAATTGGTAGGTAGGCTGAGATAATGCGTCAGGTTACCGGAGATACCCGCCTGGGGCAGCCAGCCGGAAGTATTGATGGCATTGGTTGCCTTGACGATGGCCTGGCCGATAATGGCCTGGTTGATGATGGGCTGGTGCTTTAACGCATAATCCACGCATTGATCCAGGGTCAGGGCGCCGGCGGTATCCTGGCCGTTCCCTGCCTGCGCGAAGACACCCGTCGATATACATATCCACCCCGCCACTGTAAACACAAGCTTGATTGCTGCTCCTGCGATCTTTGACATATCCATTTTAAGATTTACGCTGAAATGACCTTCCGGGCATGCGGTCATACGCATGTCCAAAGGACAATGTTTCCGGACATTTATGTCAGATCAGGAGTAACAGGCCAGTGTAGGAGATAGCAAGATAGGTCTCGATGTCAGTGATGCAAATATTGTTCTTTTTGGAAACAATACGTATTAAAATGAAATTAATAACATATGAAAAGGATTAGCACTATACAGCCGGCGGAGAAAGCATTTTGCCGGGTGAAAAAGGAATTAGGCTATATTTAATAATGGATCACTGCATTACAGACCAGACTTTTGAAAAAAAGGACTTCACCGAAGACCCCCTGAAAAAAGGAGAGTATGAGAATTGTATTTTCAGACATTGTAATTTCTCCAGGTCCGATCTTGCAGAGATGGTATTCATAGACTGCAAAATGCTGGGGCTTCATTTCGAGGATTGCAACGAGTTTGGACTCTCTTTCAAGATTGAAGGCTGCATCGTCGATCAAACCTCTTTCTACAGGACCAAATTAAAAAAGACGATATTTAAGAATAGTCAGTTCAAAGAAGCCGATCTTCGGACAGCCTATAACTATTCCATCGATCCCGATAAGAACAGGATAAAAAAAGCCAGGTTCTCATCGGCAGGCTTATCCGGTCTATTGGACAAATACAACCTTCAGATTGACTAAAACTCCTGACCCCCGCAATAAAATACATTATTTATTAACGTCATATTTCATCCGGATCATTTAACTTTATCCTTAACCATAAATCTTTTCCATATGATGCGCAATCTATTCATGGGCTTCTTTCTCATAGCCCTTGCCGCCTGCGGCACAAGCACCCATATCGTCGACAGTTGGCGGGATCCCGACGTAGTAGTAGATACAGCCAATGTGCACAAGTTCGTCGTAGCAGCCCTTTTAAAGAACCAGGCCGTCAGACGGCAGGTGGAAGACGAGATCGCCGCCCAATTCCCTGGTAAGGCCGTCCAGTCCTACAAAGAGCTGGGGGAAGAAGAATTAAAAGGGGATGACGATATGTACAATCAAAAACTAAAAAATGACGGCTATGATGGCATTGCGATGATGCGGCTGGTGGATGTGGACAAAAGCACTCGTTATGTACCTGGCTCATACCCCATGTACTACGGTTCCTGGCGTCGTTACTGGCGATATTCCTGGACGGGATTCTATGATCAGGGTTATTATACCACCGATAAAGCATTTAATGTAGAGGTCACCGTTTATTCGCTGATCAGGGACAAATTGATCTGGACAGCCAACACCACCACCGTCAATCCCGCAGGCAGGGGCGAACTATTCTCGGACGTGGCAAAGACGGTTGTAAAAAGAATGAAAAAAGAGGGGTTCCTGAAATAGTTTAAGACACAAAGCTTTCATTCAAATACAACACCGGGTTGAGATAGAACATCTTCTTCCATCCCTGGATACTTTTATCGGACCGCCAGAAATAAGGGAATATAGTCTTGATGGCGTAGTGCAAATGCGGCGGCTTCCCCTTTGCATTGCCCGTGGTCCCTACCTTGCCGCCGGAAGGGATGCTATTTTCCGCACCCTGCGCTCGGAGAAAGGCGAAGCGCTCGTTCGGGAACAGAACTTTTTTATAGAAACCGTTCTACCCAAAAGCATCTTG
>DASZVM010000308.1:0-20060 GCA_035547295.1 Puia sp.
GTCGGGCATATGCACCAGCACCTGGTGTACAAGGCGAAGATCAACCTGGATGAGAATTTTATGAGCGGAGGCACCATCCCCACGGGACAGTTGCCTACAGGCGTATTACAGGTGACCGTCTTTACGGACATGAATATCCCTGTTGCGGAGAGGGTCGTATTTGTCAACAACGGCGATTATACATTCAGCCCCGAACTGGCCATCCTCTCGAAAAATACGAACAAGCGGGGCAACAACAACCTGCAGATAGAAGTGCCCGATACATTGAAGAGCAACCTTTCCATTGCCGTGACGGATGCGACGGCGGATGGGGATTTCCCCGATGACGACAATATTATTTCCCACCTCCTGCTGCTGGGAGATATCAAGGGATATGTACACAACCCATACTATTATTTTTCGGGTACCGCAGATAGTCTGATGAATCAGCTGGACCTCGTAATGATGACACATGGCTGGCGGAGATTCAAATGGGACCAGGTAGCAAGAGGAAAATTACCTGTAATAAAAAATCCCGAGTCGGATTATCTGTCCATGAAAGTGGAAGTATTAGGTATCGATCCGTATAAGATCGCAAAGGATGAGTCATTGAATGTGATACTATCCAAAAAGGATTCCAGCACCCAGATGTTGCAGGTGCCTCACTTGACGGGGATCAAGTTTGGCGTCACCGGACTCGTTTTCTTCGATACGGCGAAGGCTTATTATCAGTTTAATGTAAATCGTAAATTATCCAATGAGGCGGCCGTGACCTTTAATACAGGGTTGGTGCGGGGACCACGGCAGGCCAGACCATTGACAAACATCTATGACGGATGGACGGCGGAGGATTCGATGTACCTCAGACGCAACCGTTTTGTCATGGAAGAGGCTGCCCGTATCCAGCCGATCATCGATCAGAAAATAAAGACGCTGGAGTCGGTGACGGTAAAGGGCAGGGTGAAGACGGAGGCGGAAAAGCAGGATGAGAAATACACTTCAGGGATGTTCAGCGGCGGGGACGCCTACCAGTTCGATCTCGTGAATGATCCGTATGCGGTATCGATGATGGATATCTTCCAGTATCTGCAGGGCAAGGTGGCGGGCTTGCAGATAGTCACGGCTGCAGGGCCCGGCGGAACGCCTTCGCTGACCTGGCGGGGATCTACTCCCAGCCTATATCTGAATGAAATGCAGGTGGATGCGCAACAATTGCAGAACACGCCTGTGTCGGACGTGGCCTATGTAAAAGTATTCCGACCCGGATCCGGTGTCGGTTTTGGCGGCGGCGCCGGCGGTGTGATCGCAGTGTATACCCGTAAGGGCGGCGATGAAAAAAGGAATGACGCCAATTTCAAGGGACTGGATCGTGCTACGCTGGTGGGATATTCAGTGATGAAGGAATTTTATGTCCCCAATTATCTGGAGACCACTCCGGAGAGCGTGCAGGAAGATATCCGTACCACTTTATTTTGGAAACCTTTCATACTGACAGACAAGGACAACAAGAAAGTAAGTATTAAATTTTTCAACAATGATATTTCGAAGAAGCTGCGGGTAGTGCTGGAAGGCATCAACGAAGAAGGCAAGCTCACTCACATCGAAAAGGTCATTCAATAATCCACCGATCGAGATAGATCAATTTTTTTCTTTTGCATGGCATGATTTTTTATGTCATGATAACAGTTATATATGTATCCTCCCAAAAGGTAGAATGGGCCTTGAAACCTGCGAAGAAGGCCAAAGTAAAAAACATTTCATTTTGTTTTTTCTCCCAGATGCGTTTTGGCATAATTTTTCGTGAATTGTATAAATTTCCCCAACCTGCTGCGTAGAACGATCCAGGTTTTGTTGATGTGGTTGCTAACGTGAAGAATAAACCTTCCTTTTTCGAATTTCTATTTATTAATGTGCCTTAAAAAACTAATGAGCTATGAGAGCCAGAGTTCTACTCTTTCTTCCTTTCTTTTTATGCGCAGTCTTATCCAACGTCACCGGTCAGGTGGTAACAAAGGTCGGGTGTACAGAATACCAGGCAGGCTGGCTGTATTCAGATGGTGTTGCCCGGAGCTTTATCTATAATACCAAGTCAGGCCATGTGGAGTTCACTCCTTTCCAGACGGGGGGGCGGAAGATCGTGGATATCTCCACTGGTTTCAACCTGATCACCATGCTGGATGATCAGGGATATGTATGGGTGAACAACGGGGGGCAGGCCACGGCTACCCGCTGGGATAAGGATGCCTATGGCAATACCTTCGACGGCAACGTATCCATTTACGGATACTTCTTTACTTATTTATCCATTCGCAAGGACGGTTCCATCTGGTACTGGGGTGGGGACGACTATAAGTTCTACGGCGGCCAAACGCTCAATGCACCCGTGAAGCTGCATACGCCTCCCGGGGTGAAGTTCACCAAATTATCCACCGGCAACGCCCTGCTGGCCTTGTCCACCACAGGGGATGTGTACTATTGGGATAAGACCGACAGCAATTATATAAAGATCCCTCTGCCCAGGCCTGCCTCCGATATCGCAGCCAGTCACATGGGATACTATATTGCAGTGGTCCCGGATAATATCAATGTCAGCAAGGACGGATGGCCATACGCCTGGGGACCGGAGAGCAAATACTGGGGCAGCCAGATACCCGCGGCACCCCAAGCGCCGGTGGCTATCAAGAGCTTGTGGAATATGACCTACCCGATCAGGGAGATCAATGCCAACCAGAATACCCTTCATTACATCGATACCCAGGGGGATATGTATGGAATGGGCGACAACGCGAATGGAGAGGTGGGCAACGGCGAAGAGCTGGTGAACCATGCCGAGAAATATGCGACGCCGTATTCGTGGAACTGGGGCAAATACGGTCTAATGGTCATGCAGCCTGTCAAGATATTGCCCGGCACGAAGTGGAAGCATTTATTTACGGGCAATTCATTCGCATTCTATAATTATGCGACGGATGTCAACGACTCCTTATATTTCTGGGGCCGGAACAAGAGCTTTGTGGGTGGGGATGGCGTGGTCAACAACCAGGAAGGTACATGGCCCAACGCGTTGGATGTGGTGAAGCCTACCAAACGGACACCGCTGGCGATCACACCTACGCAAACGACGGCCTATAATTTTGCACCCTACACGTTGAAGGCGACGACAAAGCAGAAGATAAAGGATAACAGCGCGACATTGTCGGCCACCGCGACCGCGAGCACGCTGTCCTTACCGGGCAAAGCGAACTATGGATATACCATCGTAAAATACCAGTGGGCCCAGGTAAGTGGTCCCTCCACGGCCACGCTCGCCTCGCCTGATAAACTGACCTCGAAAGTGTCGGGGCTGACGGATGGTACCTATATCTTCTCCATCCAGACGACGGATAATAATACCGGCACCATCACTGCCTATGATACCATCGTCGTGAACAGCAGCGGTGTGGAGACCCCCAATCCCACGGTCAGCGCAGGGGCTGATCAGAGCGTCACCCAGCCTGCCAGCAGCGTGACCCTGACAGGATCAGGTGCGGGGTACAGCAGCAGCGGGACCAGCAGTGCCGGAAGCAGTAGCGCGAGCAATATTACAAGCTATCAGTGGAGCCAGGTCAGCGGCCCCAACACCGCTGCATTTGGCAATGCCAAGGCTGCACAGACAACCGTCACCGGGCTGGTGGCAGGGACCTATGTGTTCCAGCTGACCGTCACCGATAAGACGGGTCAGACGGCCAGCGACCAGGTGACCGTGACGGTGAACGCGATCACCGGCTCATTCCTTGTGAATGCCGGGCCTGACCAGACAATCACCCTGCCCACCAATAGTATAGTGATCAACGCAGTGGCTACCATCACAGGCGGCCAGGTGTTGTCCCTTACCAAATGGACGCAGGTCAGCGGCCCGTCAACGGCAACCATCACTAACGGAGGGTCTATCGCACCCACATTTGGCGGTCTTGTACAGGGTATCTATGTATTCCAGGTGTCATTGCTCAACGTATTGGGCATAACGGTCAGCGACCAGGTGACCGTGACGGTAAAAGCCCCGGCTACGCCAGGTCTGAGCGTCAATGCCGGCGCCAATCTGACCGTGACCTTACCCAGCGGGGTGACGTTGACGGGAGCAGCTACGGCTACCAACAGCAGCGTCACGAGCTACCAATGGAGCCAGGTAAGCGGTCCCAGCACCGCCTTCTTCAGCAATTCCAAGGCGGCACAGTCATCTATCACCGGGTTGGTGGCAGGCACCTATGTGTTCAAGCTGACAGCGACGGGCTCGACAGGTCTGACGGCCAGCGCACAGGTGACCGTGACGGTAAAACCCGCTCCCGGAGCTACCCTGGCTGTCAATGCCGGTACCAACCTGACCGTGACCTTACCCAGCCGGGCAACGTTGACAGGAACAGCAACAGTTACCAACAACAGTGTCACGAGCTATCAATGGAGCCAGGTCAGCGGCCCCAACACCGCCTTCTTCAGCAATTCCAAAGCCGCACAGTCAGAGATCACCGGGCTGGTGGCAGGGACCTATGTGTTCAAGCTGACAGTGACGGGCTCAACGGGCCTGACGGCCAGCGCACAGGTGACTGTGACGGTGAAACCCGCCCCCGGAGCTACTCTGGCTGTCAATGCAGGTGCCGACCAAACCGTTACATGGCCCAGCAGGGCTACCTTGAAGGGTACAGCTACAGCTACCAATAGCAGCGTCAAGAGCTACGAATGGGCACAACTGAGCGGCCCCGCCACTGCCTACTTTATGAATTCCAAGGCGGCAGAATCGGAGATCACCGGGTTGGTAGCAGGGACCTATGTGTTCAAGCTCACCGCCACAGGTTCGACAGGTCTGACGGCCAGCGACCAAATGACCCTGAAGGTCAATCCGGGTGTGCCTCCCACGCTTTCTGTCGATGCAGGCGCCGATCAGACGGTTATCCTGCCTTCCAGGGCAACGCTGACAGGCGAAGGACATTCGACCAATAATGCCATCACGGGATACCAATGGTCACAGGTCAGCGGACCCAGCACCGCCTATTTCAACAATGCGAAAGCTGCGAAATCCGAGATCACCGGGTTGGTGGCAGGGACCTATGTGTTCAAACTGACCGCAACGGGCTCGGCAGGATTGACAGCCAGCGACGTGGTAAGCGTGACGGCTAAGAATTCGACTTCGGCCCGGGCAGTGACAACAGATGGAGAAGTATCCGCCCTATCCATCGATGATTCCACCGATGACGCAAGCCGTACTGTACGTCTGTATCCCAACCCTGTGATGATAGACCAGCAGCTTGCCGTGGAGGGACAAGGATGGAAAGCCGGTACGCTGAAGTTCTCCATCTATGATCTGGGCGGCAGGATGGTAAAACAGGTGGTGCTGGATAATCAGTTCAGCTATTTCCGTCAGACCATCCCCGTAGGGGGGCTTGCAAAAGGCGTGTACATGCTGACGATCCAGGCCAAAGGACAGAAGTCCAAAGTGCTCAGATTTATCGTTCAATAATATTTCCGATACACCAACATATGGAAGAGAGGGCTGAGGCCCTCTCTTTCCGTATCTTTACCCCTATGGATGCAGTTATCACTATCGATGCCGTCCTCACCCACCTGGAACAAATGGCGCCTCCCGTCTACCAGGAAAGCTATGACAATGCAGGGCTTATCACAGGCAGCCGGGAATGGGAATGCCACGGCATGCTCACGACGCTGGATGCCACCGAAGCCGTGATAAAAGAGGCGGTAGACAAAGGATGCAACCTTATCGTCGCGCACCACCCCATCGTTTTTTCAGGACTAAAAAAGCTCAACGGGAAGAACTATGTGGAAAAGGCCGTGATCTCAGCCATCAAGCATGACATAGCCATCTATGCCATCCATACGAACCTGGATAACGTGGTGCCCGGGGGCGTCAATGGAAGGATGGCCGAAAAGCTGGGTATCACGGGAGGCCGGCCCATGCTGCTAAAAGAAGGTGTTTTGCGAAAGCTGTACTGCTTTGTTCCCATAGACCACCTGGAGGCCGTAAGGAGCGCAATCTTTGCCGCTGGAGCAGGCCATATCGGTGGATACAGCGAATGCAGCTGGTCCACGGAAGGAATGGGGACTTTCAAGGGTGGAGAGGGGACCGACCCCTTTGTGGGCCAGCCCGGTCTGCGGCATTCCGAAAAAGAGGCCCGTATGGAAATGGTGCTGCCGGCGCATATCAGCGGAGCCGTGATAAAGGCCATGATCGGGGCTCATCCGTATGAGGAGGTGGCTTATGACCTGGTGGACCTGGCCAATACTCATCCGGGGGTCGGGGCCGGGCTCATCGGGGAGTTGCCCCAGGCCATAGAAGAGAAGGCCTTTCTGGCAAAGGTGAAAGAGACTTTCCAGACCCCTGTGGTCCGTCATACCCGGCTGACCGGTAGGCCCGTACAGCGGGTGGCCCTGTGTGGAGGGGCGGGTAGTTTCCTCATTTCCAAGGCTTTAGCTGAAAAGGCGGATTTCTATATCACTGCCGATGTCAAATACCACGAATTTTTTGACGCCAATGACCGGATGGTGGTAGCCGATATCGGTCATTTCGAGAGCGAACAATACACGGTGGACCTGCTTTTTGAGGTTTTACGGGAAAAATTCCGTAACTTCGCGGTCCTTAAATCGGAAACAAAAACCAATCCGATCCACTATTATTAACAACACTATGTCAAACGTAAAAGAATTCTCTGTTGAGGAAAAGCTCACCTCGCTGGTGACCCTTCAAAAAATTGAATCGAAGTTAGACGAGTACAAAATACTGAAAGGGGAGCTACCGATGGAGGTCAGCGACCTGGAAGATGAGATCCAGGGTTTACATTCCCGTCAGACCCGTGTGGAAGAAGAGATCAACGGTATCCAGGAGTTCATCAATTCGAAAAAAGAAGCGATCAAGGAAGCCGACGCCCTGATCAAGAAATACGACAAGCAAAGCCAGAACGTAAAGAACAGCCGCGAATTCGAAGCCATCAATAAAGAGATCGAGATGCAGCAGCTGGAAGTAAAGCTGGCCGAGAAGCATATCAAGGACGCCAACGAAGAGATCGCTGAAAAGGTGCAGCTCCTGGAAAAAGCGAAAAAGAACATCGCGACAAAGGAATCCGTGCTGAAGAACAAGAAAGACGAACTGGACAAGATCATCGCCACCACCGAGAAGGAAGAAAAGCATTTCACCAAGCTGTCCGTCGAGGCCCGCGAAAAAGTCGAGGCCCGGCTGCTGCATTCCTACGACCGTATTCGCAGCAACTACCGGAATGGCCTGGCCGTAGTACCTGTAGTACGTGACGCCTGCGGCGGTTGCTTTAATGCCATCCCCCCCCAGCGTCAAAGCGAGATCCGTCAGCGTAAGAAGATCATCGTTTGCGAGAATTGCGGACGTATCCTGGTGGATAACGAGCTGAATGACCAGATAGAAGTAAAATAATTCTGCCGGCAGCAGCGTGAATTACCGGACTCAGATAACGAACAGGAAGACCCCAAGCAATTGGGGTCTTCTTTTTATTACACTCTTGCTCCTGCCATTTGCCGGACAGGCGCAGCGGCATTTCGATTTCAACGCACAATGCAAGGAGGCTTACCGCCAGATCATCCAGCTGAAGCTGGATGCGGGACAAAAGTTGCTGGATGCGGAAAAGAGACGGGACCCCTCCAATCTTATCCCCGACTTTCTGGAGAATTATATCGACTTTTTTATCCTTTTCTTTAACGAGGACCCCTCGCAGTACCAGGCCAGGAAAGACATGCTGGAAAAAAGGATAGAATGGATGAGCGAAGGACCTGAATCCTCCCCTTTTTACCTGTTCACGCGGAGCGTCCTCCATTTTCAATCGGCAGCCATCGAAATAAAATTCGGCAACCATTGGAGCGCGGGATGGGAGTTCAGACGGTCATTCCTGCAAAGCAAGGAGGCGCAACGTAAATTCCCTTCCTTTCAGCCGGCCCTGATGCTGAGCGGCGCCATGCAGGTGGTAGCAGGTACGATCCCTGATGGCTATAAATGGCTTAGCAGCCTGTTGGGGATCAAGGGCACGCTTTCCGCCGGCATGCAGCAACTGGAACATTTCCTTTCCGGCAACGATCCATGGGCGGCCCTTTTTCACGACGAGGCGGTATTCTATTACCTATACCTGAAATTCTATATCGAGAACAAACATGCGGAGGTCTTTAGCTTCATCCGGCAGAACAAGCTGGATGTCGTGCATAATTATCTGTATGCATACCTTGCCGCCAACCTGAGCATCAACAACCAGCAAGCCGCGGATGCCGAACAGATCATCCGGGGGAGGAGCGATAGCCCCGGTTATATGGAGATGCCTGTATGGGACCTGGAAATGGGATACGTGCGTCTTTTCCACCTGGAACCGGATGCCCACGCATATCTCGAGCGTTATATACATAATTTCAAAGGGAAATTCTATATAAAGGATGCGCTGCAAAAGATAAGCTGGTCCTATTATCTTCAGGGAGATATGGCAAAGGCGGAAGTTTTCCGGCAGGAAACGCTCAGGAAGGGGGGGACGGACGCAGATGCGGACAAACAGGCTTTAAAGGAGGCAAAGAGCGGAAGGTGGCCGGATAAGATATTGCTAAAGGCCCGTTTGTTATGTGACGGAGGATATTACGGCGAAGCGTTGCAATTGCTACAGGAAAAAACAGGAGCTGACTTCCAACTGCCCGAAGAAAAATGCGAGCTTGCTTATCGCATGGGCAGGATCTATGACGGGCTGGGCAGATGGAATGAGGCGCTTTCGGCCTATAAGACCACCATCAGCATAGGTGCAGAGATGAAGGAATATTTTGCAGCCAGGGCAGCCCTGCAGGCCGGATATATCTGTGAGCAAAAAGGCGATAAGACAGGGGCGGTCCATTTTTTTGAAAAATGTCTTTCGCTGAAGGATCATGATTATAAGAACTCCCTCGACCAGCGGGCAAAGGCCGGTATCGAACGGTGCAAGGGAGGATAATGTGCCCCTTGTATCTCAGTACCGGTTTTATTCCGTCCTCAGGCTTTTTACGGGGTTCATCATCGCAGCCCTGATACTTTGATAGCTGACGGTCATGACGGTAATGAGCAGTGCCCCCAGGCCCGTAAGAGCAAAGATCCACCAGGACATATCCGCACGGTACTGATACTTTTCCAGCCAGCCATTCATAAAATAACGGGCAAGCGGTATCCCAAGGAGAATAGAGACGGACACCAGCTTTACAAAATCCTTGCTCAGCAGTCCCCAGAGACTGAGAACGGACGCCCCTAACACCTTACGTACGCCTATTTCCCTGACCCGTTGTTCAGCCATAAAGGAGGCCATGCCAAACAGGCCCAGACAACTGATAAAGACCGCCAACGTCGCAAAGAAACCCGCCAGCCTGCCTATACGGGCTTCATTGATGAACTTGTGTCCATATTCCTCATCCACGAATTTATAGGAGAAGGGGACGGAAGGAGAATAGGCCTTACAGATCTCTTCTATCTTTTTTAATGCCTTATGAGCGCTGACATGAGGGTTGATCCTTATATTGACGTATCCGAAACCGTCTGCATTGAGATAAAAGACGGTTTGCTTCACCGGGTCATAAGGCGAGGACATTACCATATCCTTTATCACACCGATGATCCTGTGATCCCTGTTGCGGAATCGCAGGACCTTTCCGATGGGATCTTTGTATCCCATGTATCTTACAGCGGCCTGGTTGACCACCACCGCCGATGAGTCCGTAAGAAGACGGCTGTCAAAGTCCCGTCCCTGTACAAACTCCCAGCCTACTGTTTTGCCATAACCTGTGGTGACGCGGATATTCGCAAAGTCCGTGGTCATGGCAGGATCCTTTCCTTCCCAGGAAACATCACCCCTGTTGTTGTTGACACCCGTGGCGGGGCTGGAAGATTCGGCCATTTCCGTCACGAGACCCGACCCCAGAAGGTCTGTCCTCATCGCATTGAAATGGTCATGCAGATCATTTGTAACCGTGGTAATATTTACGAGCCCTTCACGGGTATATCCCACAGGTCTGTCCTTTGCAAACTGTATCTGCCGAAAAACAACGACGGTGCCGATGATGAGCACGATAGATACCGTGAACTGCACTACCACAAGCGTCTGTCTTGGAATAGCCGCCAGACGTCCTGCTATAAAAGCCCCTTTCAGCACCCTCACGGGGTGAAAGGACGACAGGTACAGCGCCGGATAGCTGCCCGCGATAAGTCCTGTGAACAGGGTAAAGCCCAGACTGACCAGCCAGAAGAGCGGATTGTCCCAAAGGACCTGCATCTTCTTGCCGGAAATGTCATTAAAAAAAGGCAGTGCCATCTGTACCAGCAGCAAGGCGCACGCAAACGCCAGCAAGGCGACCAGCAGCGACTCACAAAAGAACTGGGTGATCAATTGCCCTCTGAGAGAGCCTACAGCTTTGCGTATCCCCACTTCCCTGGCCCTTTTTTCGCTGCGGGCCGTCGAGAGGTTCATAAAATTTATACAGGCCAGCAGGAGGACAAATACCCCGATGATACCAAACAGCCATACATATTCAATAGCGCCGCCTGATTTGATACCGTTGTCAAACCGGCTATACAAATGCAATTTGCGCATAGGCTGCAGAAAGATGACCGGGGAGAATTTTTTTGCGTCCTCCTTACTGATGTTATTCAGCTTGGCATTTTTTATCTTTTCCGATATTTTTTTCATGTCGGTATTGTCCGCCAGCTGCACATACAGAAAAAACGAATTATCGCTCCAGTCCGTGAGGGTCCTTTCCGCCAACGAATGCTTCGCATAATAATCCCAGGGACAGATAAAGGTAAATTCATGCAAACTGGTATTCAGCGGCAGATCGTCATAGATACCCTTTACTGTAAAGACGCCATCATTATCCAGCTTTATCAGCTGCCCCAACGGATCAATGCTACCGAACAAGGCATGGGCCACTGACCGGGAGATCAACATGGAGGAAGGATCTTTTAATCCACCGGACGCTCCCTTCAGCATATGAAGGGTAAACATCTGCGGACCTTCGGCCTCCATAAAACCACCGGAATAAGAAACTGTTTTGTCGCCCGCTGCCAGGATATGCATTTCCGAGTGGGACGTCAATACGATGTACTTAAAATCGTTCTTATAGTTCTTACGCAGCTCTGTCTCCAGCGGTACGGGGATCACACGGCTGGTAGCAATGGACCCATGGATGGTCTGCTGATGCATGACCTCCGCTATCTGATCGTAATTGCGGTGATATTTATCAAAAGATATCTCATCCCATATCCAGAGCCCTATGAGCATGGCAACGGCCATGCCTACGGACAACCCGGCAATGTTGATGAATGAATGGGTCTTATTCCGCTGAAAGAAACGCAGGGCGGTCCTGAAATAACTTTTGAGCATAAGAATTTTGATCAAAAGAATTGCCAAATTGAGAGCTTGCTATAAATCAATGAATTGAGTTGATTTTTTCATTCGGAATGCGTCCGCTTTTGGTACAGCGTCTGTCCGCTGGGATTACGGCGGGTGTGAAAATATTCTGCATTGCCGATCGGCGGGTTTCTCTTAATTTGCCGCCCGGACGAACCAGCGATCCGTCCAATAAATTCCCGGGACGAACATGATACAAAAGCTTCATATCCAGAATTATGCGATCATCGATGCCCTCAGCATCGACTTTTCGGGACGGATGAATGTCATTACAGGCGAAACAGGGGCGGGTAAATCCATCCTCATGGGTGCCTTGTCGCTGATACTTGGTGACCGCGCGGACACCGCCGTGTTACTGGAAAAAGATAAGAAGTGCTTTGTGGAGGGCGTGTTTACGCTTGCGGGGAAGAAAGAAGTGATGAGCTTCTTTTCAGAGAATGACCTGGACATGGAGGAAGAGATCGTGATCCGGCGGGAGATCGCTCCCAGCGGCAAGTCCAGGGCGTTTGTCAACGATACGCCTGTGAACCTCGATCAGCTGAGGAAACTTAGCGCCAACCTGGTAGACCTTCATCGTCAGTTTGATACACTGGAGCTGGGAGAATCCGACTTCCAGCGGGAAGTGCTGGATGCGCTGGCCAGCCAGGCCCCTGTCCTGGAAAAATATCAGACTGTATATCGCGCTTTGCAGGCTACCAACCGTGAACTGGCCAAGCTGCAGGAGCAAAAAGCCCAGTTCAATAAAGAGGTGGACTATAACAAATTCCTCTTCGACGAGCTCAGCGATGCCGGCTTTAAGGAAAATGAGCTGGAAGACCTGGACCAGGAGCTAAAACTGCTGAGCAATGCCGAAGGCATCAGGAACGCACTGAACAAAATCTATTACGAGCTGCGGGAAGGTGAGCAGCCGATGGTGCAGCAGCTGAAGTCACTGCAGCATTCCTTACAATCTTTTTCGGCTTTTCACCCCGAGCTGCCTCTTTTGTCGGAGCGGATACAATCCGTTCAGATCGAGCTGCAGGATATTGCCGGGGAAGTGGAGCGTATCAATGACCATATCCATTACGATCCCCGCAGGATCGAGGAGATCAATGGGCGGCTGTCCACAGGCTACAAGCTGTTGAAAAAACATGGCGTGCAGACGACGGCGGAATTGCTGACACTGCATGATCAGCTGGAGGGAAAGCTGCGCGCTTCGTTGAATGTGGACGAGCAGATCGCGGTCCTTGAAAAAGAGGTGGCGCGGCTGTTCGAGGAGGCGAAGAAGCAGGCAGGGGTGCTGTCGAAGAACAGACAGGCGCAGACCGCTCCACTGGAAGACCAGGTGAACAAGCTGCTGCGGCAGGTGGGGATGCCCAATGCCAGGCTGAAGGTGCAGCTTCAGTCTGCCGAACTGCAATCTACCGGCGCAGATACCATCGAATTCCTTTTTGACGCGAATAAAAGCAACCGTTTCGAGCCCATCCGCAAAGTGGCATCAGGGGGCGAGCTTAGCCGGCTGATGCTGTGCATCAAGTCGCTGGTGGCTGAATCCATCGATCTCCCCACCCTGATATTCGATGAGATCGACACGGGTATTTCCGGCGAGGCTGCACGACAGGTGGGAGTGATACTAAAGAACCTTTCCAGGAAACGCCAGGTGATCTGCATCACGCATCAACCGCAGATTGCGGGCAAGGCCGATGCGCATTATTTCGTCTTTAAGGATACGAAGGGCAAGCATGTCAAGACCAGCGTGCGGCTGCTGACACAGGATGAGCGGATCACAGCCATTGCGCAGATGCTGGGAGGAGAGAAGCCGACGGCTGCTGCGTTGGAGAATGCACGGGAAATGATAGGAGGGTGACCCCCCGGCCCCGAATGGATCAATGGAATTTTATGAAAGGACATGCGTTGCTGATATTGTCAATTGTTGTAGTGGCACTGGTTCCTCTGTATTATATCAATCGTGCTTTGGTAAAGGCTATACGGCCAAGGGAGACGGCGGGGAGATTCTTCCTTTTTATTTTTGCGAATTTTTTGTTGATAGTGGTGTATACCATGACGGTGGTGGCGATCGTGGTGAGGATGTTCCCTGCGAGGTAAGTAGTTGTTGAAATTTTTTAATCTCCTATATTTGGCAAAAATTTGCATAAAATTCAATCTATGGCATATAACCTCTTGAAAGGGAAGAAAGGGATCATATTCGGGGCACTGGACGAGAACTCCATCGCCTGGAAAACAGCATTGCGTTGTCATGAAGAAGGCGCCCAACTGGTACTGACCAACGCACCGGTGGCCCTGCGTATGGGAGAGATCAATAAGCTCGCAACCGCCGTAAACGCGCCTGTCATCGGGGCCGACGTCACCAACTCCGAAGACCTGAAGAAACTCTTCGAAGAATCCATGAAGCATTTTGGCGGAGGCATCGATTTTATCCTGCATTCCGTCGGGATGAGCCTCAATATGCGCAAAGGGAAGAGCTATACCGAGATCGATTACGAGTGGAGCAAGAAGACCCTGGATATTTCGGCGATGTCCCTGCACCGGGTCCTGCGCACGGCCTGGGACCTGGACGCGCTGAACGAAGGGGCCAGCGTAGTGGCGCTTACCTATATCGCCGCACAGCGGGTATTCCCTGACTACAATGAAATGGCGGATGCCAAGGCCATGCTGGAAAGCATCACCCGGAGCTTTGGTTATTATTACGGAGTAAAAAAGAAAGTACGTGTCAATACTGTCAGCCAGTCTCCCACCCGTACGACGGCCGGCAGCGGGGTGAAAGGTTTTGACGGGTTTATATCATATGCGGAGAAGATGAGCCCCCTGGGTAATGCTTCCGCGGAGCAATGCGCCGACTATTGTGTGACGTTGTTCAGCGACCTGACGAAGATGGTCACCATGCAGAACCTCTTCCATGACGGCGGATTTTCGTTTACCGGGGTAACGGAGACGGTGATCAAACAGATGGAAAAATAAAAGAAGAAAAAAGGCGCTCTTAGAGCGCCTTTCCTTTATCAGTTAGTATTCGTCCTCATTGAAAAAGAAATCTTCTTGGCTCGGATAGTCGGGCCAGATATCGTCGATGCCCTCATATATCTCACCCTCGTCCTCCAACTCCTGAAGATTTTCCACCACTTCGATAGGAGCACCGGAACGAATGGCATAGTCTATCAATTCGTCTTTGGTAGCCGGCCAGGGCGCGTCTTCCAAATAGCTGGCTAATTCAAGTGTCCAGAACATTACTCTTAATTTTCCGCAAAAGTAATTTTTAAAACGAAACTACCAAATATCAGTTTAAATTTAACCTTTTCCACCAAACCGTACCTGCCGCCTGTCCGTCTGCCCCACCGTCCGCCCACCATATCTTCCCGGGGAAAGGACAAGCTTGCGCACATAGGGGTTAGTCTTTATCATTTTTCCCAAATTGGTACTCCAACCCCCTTACTTCCCGGATAAGCCGGAGACCCATTATTGGATGTACCCCAGGGATGGTTAATTTTCCAGATAAGACAGACTGGGCCATTAAAAAATAGACACCCCGGATAGTTAATTTTCCGGAATAAGCCCATACCTGTGCTCAAATATGGGGTCTAACATGTAGGTTTGCAAATAGTATGCTAACAGCCAAGGGAATAGAGAAATTTTACGGAAACCTGTGGGTGTTGAAAGGCGTAGACGTGCAGATCCGGAAAGGTGAGATCGTCAGTATCGTCGGTCCCTCGGGATGTGGAAAAAGTACCTTACTGCACATTTTAGGCACTTTGGACCAGCCTGCCAAGGGAGAAGTGACCCTGGAAAATAAAAAATTGAGTGACCTGAAAGGTCGTGGACTGGCCGATTTTCGCAACCGCCATATCGGTTTCGTATTCCAATTCCATCATTTGCTGCCCGAATTCACCGCACTGGAGAACGTATGCATACCCGGCTGGATCGCGGGACGGAACAAATCCGAAGTGGAACAGCAGGCAACCGAGCTGCTGAATACCCTGGGCGTGGGACACCGCAGCGGCAACAAACCGGGTGCCCTATCCGGAGGCGAACAGCAACGGGTAGCTGTAGCCCGCGCCCTGATCAATAACCCGGATATCGTGTTTGCGGATGAACCCTCCGGTAACCTGGACACCGCCAATGCAAAAGAACTGCACCAACTGTTCTTCCAACTGCGGGACAGATTAAAACAGACCTTCCTGATCGTAACACATAATGAAGACCTGGCCCGGATGAGCGATAGGGTCCTGCACATGAAAGATGGACTTATCGAAAAAAGAGTCGTGGGCGGTCAAAGCGCGTGACCATGATCCGGTGGATGGGGTCATGAAATTCTTGGCCGCCAAGGTGTCTCAGGGGCGTGTAAAAGATGCCCCGCATAACGGGCAAGGGTGAACAGGTGATCACTCAGCCGATTGATATACTTGATCACCAACGGATCTATAAATTGTCCCTCCTCCTGCATACGTACACAGATCCTTTCCGCACGACGGCATACACAACGAGCCACATGGGCCGTAGATACGGCAACATGCCCCCCCGGCAGGATAAACGACTTCATTTCAGGCAAAACCTCATTCATCCTGTCGATGTCCTGTTCCAGCACAGTTATATCCCCCTCTTTCAGATCAGGGATCTTCATTTTTGACTCCTTGTCCGGATCGCAGGCCAGGGAAGCGCCAATCGTAAAAAGACGGTCCTGTATCTCCCGGAGGGTCTGGATAGACGCCGAAATAGGAAAAACAGGATGGCTGACGACCTCGGATGCAGCGGCAAGATGATCACCCAGCAATCCGATGTAAGAGTTCAGCTCATCCACCGTGCCGTATGATTCGATGCGGATATGACTTTTGGGAACTTTTGTACCACCAATGAGGGCGGTGTTGCCCTTATCTCCCGTCCTGGTGTATATCTTTAATGCCATGGGATGAATTTTTTCGCCGTTTGGCGGGTAAATGTCTTACTGACTTACGGCTGCGGAGGCTTGTCTCCGGTCGCTCTCTATGATCCCGTCCCGCAGGCGCACGATACGATGGGCATAATTGGCGATATCCTCTTCATGAGTGACCAGCACCACGGTATTGCCGGAGGATTGGATCTGCGTAAAGATATCCATGATCTCGATGGAGGTCTTTGTATCCAGATTGCCTGTAGGCTCATCCGCGAGGATCAGGGACGGGTTATTGATCAACGCCCTGGCGATGGCCACCCGCTGGGCCTGTCCCCCGGACAGCTCATTGGGCTTGTGATGGCTTCTTTCTCCCAGGTCGACCTTTTTTAATACTTCCATGGCCCTCTCCTGCCGCTCTTTTTTGGGGACACCCGCATAGACGAGGGGTAGGGCGACATTTTCCGCTGCCGTCAGACGGGGAAGGAGATTGAACTGCTGGAATACGAACCCGATCTCTATATTCCGGACGTCGGCCAGGTCGTCATCGGGCATTTTGCTCACATCCTGTCCATTCAGGGTATAGGTGCCGGCCGTGGGAGAGTCCAGACAGCCTAAAATATTCATCAGGGTGCTTTTTCCCGAGCCCGAAGGACCCATCAGCGCCACATATTCATTCTTAAAGATATCCAGGGAGACACCTTTCAGCACAGGCAGGGCCTGCTTACCCATAAAGTAGCTTTTACGGATGTCCTCGAGCCGTATAATGGGGGTAGTGGTCATGCTTTACGGATGACTTTCGGTACCTTGAAATAAGTCCCATCCGTTGCAGGGGCATTGGCCAGGGCTTCTTCCCGGCTGACGGAGCCAGCAGGTTGATCATCCCGTAACACATTGATGGCCGGGCTCATATGTAACAAGGGCTCGATGCCGGTAGTGTCCAGTTCACCCAGCTTTTCCACAAATTCGATCATGCGCCGCAGGTCCTTTTTGATGTTCTCCTTTTCTTCGGCGCTGAACTCCAGCCGGGCCAGGTTAGAAAGATTATCGATCAGTGCGTCATTGACTTCCATGCACGGTGTTTGGACAAAAATAATGGAATATTCGGGCTATCTTCGCCCCTCTTATGGAAAAAGCGAAAGAAATTGTCATGAGCGGGATCCGGCCTACAGGATTCCTGCACCTTGGTAACTATTTTGGTGCCCTCCGGAACTATGTACGTATGCAGGAATCCTATACCTGCTATTTTATGGTGGCAGACCTGCATGCCCTGACCACGCTGGAGGAGACCCGGGAACTGAAAAATCACGTAAGAAGGGTACTGGCAGAGAACATTGCCAGCGGTCTGGACCCTGACAAAGTCGCCCTGTATTGCCAGAGCCATGTGCCCGAGACGGCCGAGCTGTACCTTTTATTAAATATGCTGGCCTATAAGGGCGAGCTGGAGAAGACCCCCACTTTTAAGGAAAAAGCCCGTTTGCATCCCAACAATATAAATATGGGCCTGCTGACCTATCCCGTGCTTCAGGCAGCCGATATACTCCTTCACAGGGCCACCCTGGTGCCTGTGGGCAAGGACCAGGAGCAGCACCTGGAGATCGCACGGAATTATGTAAACCGGTTCAACCAGCGGTATGGCCAGGTATTCCCCGAACCGTATGCGTTCAACTTTGGTGAAGATCTGATCAAAGTGCCCAGCCTGGATGGAAAAGGGAAAATGAGCAAAAGCGAAAACCAGATGGCCACGTTGTACCTGGCTGATGACGACGAGACCATCCGCAACAAGATCAAAAAAGCAAAAACGGACAGCGGAGCGCCTGGCGGCGAGATGCCGGAATCCATCGTGAACCTCTTCCAGCTGCTGAAGCTGGTAAGCGCCCAGGACGTAGTAGACAAGTTCCAGGCCGATTACAATACGGGTACTATCCGTTATGGTGATATGAAAAAAGAACTTGCCGAGGGAATGGTGGCATTTATCGCACCCATCCGTGAAAAAGCGGAACAGATACGCAACGATGAACCTTATCTCCGGAAAGTAATGGAGCAGGGAGCGGCAAAGGCAAGGGCCAGCGCCGCCGCTACGGTAGAGCTGGCAAAGGAAGCGATGGGGCTCAATTATTTCGGCAAAATTTAAAAAAGAATTAATATCTTAAACCCTTCATGGCAAAAACTAAGAAACCCAAGCATATTGCTGTAGCTGGAAACATAGGTGCGGGCAAGACTACCCTGACGGAAATGCTGAGCAAACATTATCGTTGGATACCTCAATTCGAAGATGTCGACCACAACCCTTATCTGAACGATTTTTATGAGGATATGCCCAGGTGGAGCTTCAATCTCCAGATATTCTTTTTGAACAGCCGTCTGAACCAGCTGCTGGAGATACATACGGGTACAGAGACGGTGATCCAGGACAGGACCATCTATGAAGATGCGCACATATTCGCGCCCAACCTGCATGAAATGGGATTGATGAGCAAAAGGGATTACAACAATTACTTCCAGTTCTTCCAGACCCTGAAAAGGATGGTGGAGCCGCCGGACCTGCTGATCTATCTACAGGCTTCCGTGCCGACACTGGTAGCACAGATACAGAAAAGAGGACGCGAATACGAGGAGAACATACGGCTGGATTATCTGAAAAGACTCAATGACTTTTATAACAAATGGATCGAAGGTTATAAAGAAGGACCGCTGCTCATCGTCGACATCGACAAGAATAAATTCCCCGAAAATGAAGAGCACCTGGGAGAGATCATCACGCGGATAGATTCGCAATTGTACGGGTTGTTCTAAATAAAAAACCCCATCACGAGATGGAGTTAGTTTTGGCAAACAATCGAAGACTCTGATTGAAAAATTGTGTCGCCAAGTTCAGGATTTTCTTTCTAATTCAGAAATTTTTTTAACCTTTTTTTAAAATACTTTTTGGGTACATTGGCCCCGAGGGCAACCAGGGCGATATTTTGGGATGCCGGAATGGGTGGTCACCAGAGAAGTATCCAGAATGGGATGGGGGGGCATTAACCCCAACCGGGCCCCCGGTCACTTGCCGGGGGTGGGGGCTGCAGCACGGACTTCGGAGGTAACGCCTTCTTCGTACTTTTTAAAATTATTGATAAACCAGCCGGCGAGATCATCCGCCATCTTATCGTATTCGGCCGGGTCGGCCCAGGTATTTCGGGGATTGAGGAGTCCGGAAGGGATGCCGGGGCAGGAAAGGGGCATGGCCACGCCAAATACGGGATGCGTATCATAATCCACATGGTCCAGTCTGTCTTCCAGGGCCGCGGTGATCATTGCACGCGTGTAGGCCAGCTTCATACGGCTGCCTTTCAGATAAGGGCCGCCTGACCAGCCTGTGTTGATCATCCAGACCTTTACTCTATGTTCTTTCATTTTTTTGCCCAGGATCTCTGCATAACGGCCGGGATGAAGAGGTAAAAAGGGGGCTCCGAAACAGGCGCTGAAAGTAGGCTTGGGCTCTGTAATACCCGTCTCCGTACCTGCTACCTTTGCTGTATAGCCGGATATGAACTGGTACATGGCCTGTCCCGGTGTAAGCCTGGATATGGGTGGTAATACGCCATACGCATCACAGGTGAGAAAGAAGATATTTTTTGGCGTGTTGCCCATGGAAGGTTCCAGGCAATTGCTGATATATGACAAAGGATAAGAGACACGGGTGTTCTCCGTAATCGACCCGTCCTCGAAGTTGATCTGATCCGTACCAGGATGGAATTTTATATTTTCCACCAGCGCTCCCGGGCGGATGGCATGATAGATCTCGGGTTCCTTGTCTTCCCGCAGATTGA
>DASZVM010000309.1:0-3752 GCA_035547295.1 Puia sp.
CATAATTCCCCTAAAATTAAACATTTTCTGCACGAATCTTCCTATTTTAGACAACCAAACACGAATAAAACCGCAAATGACTATCAAGATCACCGAGCAGCCGTCTCCTTACCGGCACCAGGAAAAAATGTCCATAGAAGAGATCACCGCGTATATCAACCAGGAGGACAGCACCGTCCCGGGAGCTATTAAAAAAGCTCTGCCGGAGATCAACCGGCTGATCACGGCAATAGTAGAAAAACTAAAAGCCGGCGGCAGGCTGTTCTATCTCGGCGCAGGCAGCGGAGGCCGCCTCTCCGTACTTGATGCCATCGAGCTGCCGACTACGTATGGCATTCCCAGGGGCGTGGTAAATGTGATACTCGCCGGGGGGATGGAACACCTGGTAGAGGCGCGGGAAGAGATGGAAGATAATGTCAATGAGGGATGGGAAAGGCTGAAAGAGGAGCATATATCCGCACAGGACATCGTGGTGGGGATCTCCGCCAGCGGTACTACTCCCTTTGTGCTTGGCGCTTTAAAGGCGTGCCGGGCGCATGGGGTGATTACCGGCTGTATCGTCAGCAACCCTGACTCACCCATCGCCTCCTTTGCCGAGCTGCCCGTGGAAGTGATCACCGGACCGGAATTCGTCTCCGGCAGCACCCGTATGAAATGCGGCACAGCCCAAAAGCTCATCTTCGATATGATCAGCACGACCACCATGATACAGCTGGGAAGAGTGGAAGACAACCGGATGGTCAACGTGGCCCTCATCAACGATAAGATCATCGACCGCAGCGTAAAGATGCTGATGGAGATAGCTTCCATGGACGATTATGCGGCAGCTAAAAAGATACTCCTGGAACAGGGAAGCGTAAAAAAGGCCGCCGACTATCTCAACCATAGCTAAATATGAAACCCATCGTCATCATCGGCATACTGTTCTCCGTCTTCGGATTCGTCACCTGGCTGGGCTCGGTGCTGATACCCTATTTGCGCATTGCCTGCGAGCTGAACAATTTACAATCCTACCTGGTAGCCTTCGCTTTTTATATCTCCTACACGGTGATGGCCATTCCTTCCGCCGGGGTATTGAAAAGAACGGGCTATAAAAAAGGCATGGCCCTGGGTCTGCTGATCATGGCCCTGGGCGCTCTTTTGTTTATCCCAGCGGCCCTCACCCGCATGTATAGTCTTTTTCTCGGGGGGCTCTTTGTCCAGGGGACAGGCCTGGCCATCCTGCAGACGGCATCCAATCCTTATATCACCATTTTAGGACCCCGCGAAAGCGCCGCCCGCCGCATCAGCATCATGGGCATCTGCAACGGCATCGCCGGCGTGCTGGCGCCCATCATCCTGGGCGCCGTGACCCTGAAGGATGCGGATAAAATACAGCAAGGCCTCGGCCGTCTGCCGGCCGCCCAAAAGACAGCCGCGCTGGAAGCCCTTGCGCAAAGGGCCATCCTCCCCTACTCGATCATCCTGGCAACCCTGGTCCTGCTGGCCATCCTCGTATTCTATTCCGGCCTCCCTGAATTGGATACGGATGCCGAAAACGCAGGAACGGAAGGGACAGCTGCACAAAAGAAAAGTATTTTGCAGTACCCCCATCTGCTGCTGGGCGTGGTAACCTTGTTCCTCTATGTAGGGGTGGAAGTGATCGCCGGCGATACGATCATCAGCTATGGCTCCTCACAGGGCATCGCGCTTTCCACTGCCAGGTTTTTCACCAGCTGTACGCTCGTCAGCATGCTGGCAGGTTATATGGCCGGCATCATCTGTATCCCGAAATATATCTCACAGCAACATGCCCTGACGGTATCCGCCATATTGGGCATCATTCTGGCATTTGGAGCGCTCTTCAGTCACGGTGCGCTTTCCGTGGCATTCGTCGCCTTGCTGGGGTTTGCCAATTCGCTCATGTGGCCATCCATCTGGCCCCTGGCCATCGCAGACCTGGGCAGGTTTACCAGGACAGGCTCCAGCCTCCTGGTGATGGCCATCGGAGGCGGCGCCCTGCTCCCCCTGGCCTATGGACGGCTGGCGGACGTCTTCAGCCCCCAGCATGCCTATTGGATCGTCGTACCCTGTTATATATGCATTTTTTACTATGCCATTTCGGGTCATAAGATCAGGACCTGAAACTTGCCTTTTCCGTCCTTAATAACTATCTTGGGACGGCTAAAACCCAACATTCGCCTTACCCAACCCATGAACTTTCGGCCGTCCAGGACCTATCTTAAATATTATAGCCTTCTCCTGTCTATATTATTATTTTCCGGCAGCGCGTTCGCACAGCTGAGCGCCCGCTTTTCCATGGATAAGACAGGCGGCTGCCTCCCCCTGGTAGTCAATCTTACCAACCAGACCACCGGCGCTTCCTCCAATGCCGTCTATAAATGGGACTTCGGCAACGGTAATACCTCCACGCTGGCCAGCCCCTCGGCCGTCTTCACGGACGAACAGACCTATACGGTAACGCTCACTGTGGAGGATGGAGGCAGCTCGTCTTCCTTCACACAGCAGGTGACCGTCTACAAAGCCCCGACCGTGGACTTCTCCGTATCACCTGCCAAAACCTGCCTGGGCATGCCCGTAACCTTTAATGCCAATGCAACACCCGGCGGCGGCAGCATCTCCAGCTACACCTGGGATTTCGGGGACGGTTCCACGCAGCAGGGATACAGCAGCGGGCAACCCCATACCTATGGGGTAGAGCTCACGGCCTCCATCAGCCTGACGGTGACCAATAGCTGGGGCTGTCATACCACCCTTAGAAAAGCGGATATGGTCAGGATCATACCTGCGCTGACGGCAGGCTTCTCCGCAAATAAAAACGTCCTTTGCCTGGTATCCGACCCTATCCAGTTCACCAATACCAGCACAGGGCCCGGCACCCTGGACTATCTGTGGGACTTTGGGGACGGCAACAGCTCGACACAGCAAAACCCGACCTATGTATTCAATAAGAAAGGGAACTATACGGTAAGCCTGAAAGTCCACAGCTCGGAAGGTTGCACGGTCTCCACCACGCAATACAACCCGATCAACGTCGCCAACTACGGCACGGGTTTTACCACACCTCCCCTTATATGTAACGGATCATACGTCACATTCAATGCGCAGAACACGGGCATACCCGATAACAGCGTGTGGGAAATAGACGGTGTTCCCTACTATGGGTACTATGGCGGCTTCAGCACCTCCTTCAATACCGTGGGAGACCATACCATTACCCTGAAAAATACTTTTGGTGCCTGCCCTTCGACAGCGACTAAACATGTCTCCGTAAAAGACATCCCACATCCCGTCCCCTTTACGATAGACGTCACGGGGAAATGCGGGTCGCCGGTGCCGGTGAATTTCAAGGACGCCACGCCCGGGGCGGTGAAATGGAGCTGGAATTTCGGATACTATTACAACGGCCAGTCCGTCGGCTCTGCCGGCACACAAGCTCCCTCCTGGACGTATGCACAGGACGGCGGCTATACGGTATCGCTGCAGGTGACCAATGCCGACGGATGCACCAACTCCAGCAGCCAGTATTTTACGATCACCCGTCCCTCTGCCGGCATCAATACGGACTACCCCGCCATACTATCGGTGTGCTCGTCCCTGATCACCTTTACCTTTCACAGCACTTCGTCGGAACCACTGACCGCAACCCAATGGAACTTCGGCGACGGCGGCACATCCACCGACCCCAACCCTACCCATGCGTTCAAGAACACGGGTCAATACACTGTAACCTTGAACTATACCACCCAGAG
>DASZVM010000310.1:0-4035 GCA_035547295.1 Puia sp.
ACAGCAAAGGCTGGCACCCCATCCCTTATCTCGACCAGGGCGAATTCTACAGCGAATTCGGGGATTATGACGTACGTATCACCGTCCCCAAAGATTATGTCGTCGCTTCCACGGGACAGCTTCAGTCGCAGGAGCATCCAAACATACAATCCCAAACCTTCCGCTACCTCCAGAAAAATGTCCACGACTTCGCCTGGTTCGCCGATAAAAAATACAGGACCGACCACGATACCTTACAGCTTCCCTCAGGACGCATCATCGACGTTTATGCTTATTACAAACCAAACCCGGGATCCTTTTGGCCAAAAGCCACTCAATATATAAAGGATGCCGTCCGCTTTAACAGCAGCCTCATCGGCGAATATCCCTATAACACAGTCAGCGTGGCGCAAATAAGAACGGGCTCTCCGGGAGGAATGGAATACCCCACGATCGCCTGCATCACTGATCAACCCTCGGGCCGGGAGCTCGACCTCATGATCCGCCATGAGGTAGGCCATAACTGGTTCTACGGCGCCCTGGGGACAAACGAAAGACGATACCCCTGGATGGATGAAGGCATCAACACTTATTACGATGATCGCTATACCGCGATAAAATACCCCGGCTGGCATCCCAATATGCCCGTGAACCCGGGGAAAACCCCGCGCTGGATCAAAGACAAGCTGCCCGATGACGAGGACCAGCTCATGCAGAACACGCTCGCAGGAGAAAAAAAAGATCAGCCCATCTCTACCTCATCCGAAGATTTCACAGTGGCCAACTACGGGCTCGTAGCCTATTACAAGGCTGCTGCCTGGATGAGACAGCTGGAAGACAGCCTGGGACAGCCGCTTTTCGACAGCTGTATGCAAGCCTGGTTCCGTGAATGGAAGTTCAAACACCCGTACCCTGAAGACTTTCAAACCACCATCACCACCTCAAGCCATAGAAGCCTAAGCACTCTCTTCGCACAGCTGGATCAAAAAGGCTCGCTGCCACCCATACAGGATCATAGAAAGCTCCAACCCACTCTTCTCTTCAATTACCGCAACACCGGGAAAATAGATTATATCAATCTGCTTCCTGCCGTCTGTTATAATAAATACGACGGGTTCATGGCCGGAATGGTGATCCATAATTACAATCTTCCTTTTGACCGCCTGCAGTTCCTGGCAGCGCCCCTCTATGCCACCGCCAGCCGCCAGGTAAACGGCATCGCCGGCATCCGCTATTCCTGGTACCCCGATAAAAAAGTGAGCAGGATCACCCTCGCACTATGGGGCGAAAGGTTTTCCTCCCTCTCCGCTATCGATAGCAACGGGCACAAATTATTTGGCGGGTACTACAAAGTGGCCCCCACCCTCCGGGTTCACCTGGGAAGCTCCGACCCCCGCAGCACCCGGCAGCAATACATTGAATGGAAAACATTCCTCATAGGGGAAAAGAGCCCCGATGGATACGTCATCAAAAGCACGGATTCCCTTCCCTACGTCAGGAATATGGGAAAATATAACTTTCGTTACCTCGATCAGCTGAGCTTCCGCGCAGAGGACAAAAGAGTCCTCTACCCCTGGCAGGCCCTCCTGCAGATACAGCAGGCCGACAGGTTCTATCGTCTCAACTTCACCGGTAACTATTTCTTCAACTACGCTGCAGGAGGAGGCATGCACCTCCGCCTGTTTGCCGCCAAATTCGGTTACCTGGGCGGCAGGGATGCCAACCCTTACATCAGCCGCTTTCAGCCCAAGCTGACAGGTGTCGGCGGGAATGAAGATTACACCTATCGCGATTATTTTCTGGGACGTAATGAATACACAGGCTTTGCCAGTCAGCAGATCATGCTGCGGGATGGTGACCTGAAGATACGCGTCCCCAGTTTCCCCTGGCTGGAAGGACGCTCGGACAACTGGGTGAGCTCGCTTAACCTCGCCACCACCCTCCCTGCCTCCATCATTCCCCGCTGGCTGCCCTTAAAGCTCTTCCTGGACATAGGCACCTACTCCGGCGCCTGGGAGCACGATGCCCTCACCAGCCGGTTCCTCTACGTAGGAGGCTTACAGCTGTCCCTCTTCCATAACCTGATCAACTTCTACGCACCCATATTCTATAGCAGCGACTTCCGCGACCAGCTTCGTACCCTCCCGGATCAAAATACATTCTGGAAAAGGTTATCTTTCAGCATCGATCTTCAAAATATCGAACTTCGAAAAATATTCGGTAACATCCCGTTATGATATGACCACGCATGCCATCCGTCATCTGAAAAGAGAAGAGATCGATACCTTCAAATGGGATCGCTGCGTCACAGAAGCGCCCAACGGATGGCTCTATGCACGCTCCTTCTACCTGGATGGGTTCGGACATTGGGCCGCGCTTGTCAGGGGCGATTACGAATACATCATGCCTTTACCCGTAAAAAGGAAGTTTGGCATTCATTACATCCACATCCCTCCCTTTACAGGCCAGCTGGGCATCATCGGTAAAGGTCCCGTAACACAGTCATTGACGGATGAATTCATCCGCCATATCCCCGCACCATTTACGCTGGTGGATATCATGCTCAACGAAGGGAACCCCGCCCCCTCTCTTCCAGGCATCCGGCGGAAACAAAAAACCAATCTCATTCTTTCCCTGAAAGAAGATTATCCAACCATCTACCGGCTGTATTCCAAAGATGCAAAAAAGAACCTCAGAAGGACACAGCCCCTGGGTCTTACACCTTGCTTCGACATCGACATGGAGACGATCATCCGTCTTTACAAGAATGCCTATCGTAAAAAGAACAAAGACCTTTCCGCAACATCCTACGACAGAATGACCAGGCTGGGCCAACAGTGCATATACAATGGCTCCGGTTTCACCATGGGTATCCGTAACCAGGAAGGGGCATTGCTCGCCGCGGCTTTTTTCGGGATAGATGAAAAACGTATTTATTACATACTGGGCGCTCCCGGGGGAAAGGACAAAGCATCCAACGCCATACACAGCCTCATCGATGAAGTGATAAAAAAGTATGCCGGCACAGGCATCACGTTTGATTTCGAAGGGTCGGATATCCCTTCCGTCGCGGCATTCTATCGCAAGTTCAGCCCGCAGACAAGACATTATGACTTCGTACAGGTCATCCGTTCGCCCTTGCTTCGATTATTTTACCGGCTACGATCAGATCCAGAGGGGTTGTGATCTTGATATTCTCCGGTTCACCGTTCAATAAGGATACCTTTCCCCCATACGCCTCTACCACGGAAGCTTCATCCGTAAAACTGTCCCTGTACTCCTTTGCAAAAGCCGGCAGCAGCACGCTGCTGAGAAAGGTTTGCGGCGTTTGCACCAGCTTGATCCTGCTGCGTTCGATAGCCGTACTGCCCTCTCCCGTCATCACCCTGACACTGTCCTTGCTGTCGACGACAGGCACGGCCGAACCCAGAAGAAGCGCCTGCTCATAACAACTATGCACCAGCTCCGTGGACAGCAGGCACCGGACGCCGTCATGTACGAAAATAACGGCATCTTCCCGGATAGGCTGCAGACCATTGCGCACGGAATGCCAGCGCGTAGCTCCCCCCGCGATCACACGGACGCGATGGGAAGCCCCCATTGCACTGACCATGGTCCCGGCTGTCTCCATATGCTCTTCAGGCACCACCAGGATGATATCCAGGTCTTCATAGGCCCTGAGAAAGATATCCAGCGTATACCATAAGACCGGCTTGCCATGTAATAAAAGGAATTGCTTCGGCACCTGCGTACCCATACGCTGCCCCGACCCGCCGGCCACTATAACTGCATATTTTTTCATTGCCGCATGCTTTTTGCGCTCAACAGCAGATCGCACTCATTCAATAACCTGTCCTTATCGATAGCTGCCGTCCCTACTTCCTCACAGACCAGTCCTCCGGCGATGTTGGCGATCTCGGCCATGAGCCTGATATCCTTTGTAACAGCATATACCAGCGCGGCAACGGCGATCACCGTATCCCCCGCGCCGCTGACATCGGCAATATTGCGCAAATGAGAAGGTATGATGTCGGAATGATCCTGCCCCTGGTAAAA
>DASZVM010000311.1:0-4681 GCA_035547295.1 Puia sp.
GAGGTTCTCGATGTCGTCCCTATCGGGTTGCGCGGTCTCTTTATTGCCTTTCTTTATGCCGTCGTCGGTGGTCAGCAGCTGCCAGCCCATCCGGCAGATCATGATACCCCCTGCCACTTGTACGATGGGGATGGAAATACCAAAAAGTTCCATTATATATGTGCCGATGAGAATGGATACGGAACAGATAAGAAAACAATAAAAGGCTATTCTTTTCGAGGCGGCTTTGCGTTCTGTGTTGTTCAACCCGGCAAGCAGAGGATCCACGATAAAGGCGGACCCGACAGGGTTGACTGCCGGGAACAGGGAAATGAATCCGGTGAATACCAATTGAAGGAACGGGAAATCCAGTTGCATTCGTGAATATCGCTATAATTTAGGTAATTTGGGGCATGTGTATGCGAATCCCTCTCTTTTTGCTATGCCTGGTATTGTTTGTTTCCTGTGGCGGAAGTGGAAGCAAGCAGCCTCATGTCCGGATCAGGACGGCTGCGGGGGACATCGAAATAGAGCTTTTTCCCGGGCAGGCGCCAAAGACGGTAGGGGCTTTTTTATCGTATGTCGACTCAGGGTTTTATCGCAACGGTTCTTTTTACCGGGTGCTGAATGATGACAATCAGTCTTCCGAGTCGGCAAAATCAGAGCTGATACAAGGAGGCATCTGGAGAAGCAATCAAAAGAAGGCGGCTTCCCTTCCCGGCATACCCCATGAGAGTACGCAGCAAACCCATATCCTTCATAAGGATGGCGTGATCTCCCTGGCCCGCACCAGGCCGGGGACGGCAACTACGGAATTCTTTATCTGTGTGGGCGACCAGCCCGGGTTTGACTTTGGGGGTGAAAATAACCCGGATGGCCAGGGTTATGCGGCTTTTGGAAAGGTGGTGAAGGGGATGGATGTGGTGAGGAATATCTATGCGAGGCCGGAGAATGATCAATCTTTTGATCCTCCGGTGCCTATTTATGATATCGTGAAATTATAAGCGACACATTAGAATTGGATTAAAATTTTCTCTATCAGGCTCAGGCGTGCCAGGATTATCGAAAAAACAGGTGTCAAATTCTCAATTTATTCCTATTTTTCATCCATGCCTGCTTGCCTTAGTTTTCGATCTTTATCCACGATCCCAATAGTTATTGGACTTGTATTTATATCTGACTGCAGCTATGGTCAGACTGCGGATAGCCTGTTACCCTATAATGCGTTGAAAAAATTAACCCTTGAAGAGTTAATGAACATCGAGGTGACCTCTGTCTCCAGGCACCCGGAGAAGCTGGATGAGGTAGCTTCTGCGATCCAGGTAATTACGCAGGAGGATATCCGGCGTTCCGGTGCGAAAACCCTGCCCGAAGCGTTGCGGCTTGCGCCGAATTTGCAGGTGGCACAGGTCAATTCCAGTCAGTGGGCGATCAGCGCGCGCGGGTTTAATAACGTGCTTGCCAACAAAATACTCGTTCTTATCGATGGCCGCACTGTGTATACGCCCTTGTATGCCGGGGTATTTTGGGACGTACAAAATCTGGTGCTGGAAGATATTGACCGCATAGAGGTGATCAGCGGGCCCGGAGGTACTTTGTGGGGTGCAAATGCGGTCAACGGGGTGATCAACATCATTACAAAAAGCACAAAGGTCACCAAAGGTTTATTCGCCGAGGCTGCAACCGGCACGGCCTTTCCCGTTATTGGCTCTCTGCGGTACGGGGGTCAATTTTCCGATAAGCTTTCTTACAGGATATACGGGACAGGATTTAAGCTGGGTAATACGCTGCTTGCAAAGGGCTCGAAAGCAGACGACGAATGGCCGATGGTCCAGGGCGGCTTCCGGCTGGATTGGGACGCTTCAGCAAAGAATAAGATCAGCCTGCAATCGAATGTTTATGATGGTAAGCCCAATCCCGATGGCGGAGATACGGCTGTGACAGCCAAAGGCGATAATATAGTAGCCCGGTGGGATCATACGGCTTCCGAAAGATCCGATTTCCGGCTTCAGGCTTATTACGATCATACTTTGCGAGACTTTGGCAACGGGTTTGCCGAGGATCTCAAGACCTGGGACTTGGAATGGCAGCACCGCAATCGATTGGGTCTTCGCCATGTCCTGACCTACGGCCTGGATCTCCGCCTGATGGATCATAAGGTCACGAACCTCGAACTATTCGCCTTTTTGCCGGGACACAAAACGCTGTACCTGTATAGCGCCTTCGCACAGGACGAAATGATGCTGATCAGGAACCGTTTACGTCTCACCGTCGGGGCCAAGGTCGAGCACAACAGCTACACCGGCTTCGAATATCAGCCCAATGCCCGTCTGACCTGGACGCCGGCAACGGACCTAACGATATGGGGAGCCGTTTCACGCGCCGTCAGGACACCGGCAAGGATCGACCGTGATTTTTATCTGTATATTTTGCCAAACCTGCCCCTGATTGCCGGCAACGATAAGTTCAGATCGGAAAACATGCTCGCCTACGAGGCAGGCTGGCGGTGGCGGCCGCAGACCAATCTCTCGCTCTCAGTTTCTGCATTCTATAATGTATATGATAATATACGGACGGCGGAGCCGGGGCCTCCGCCGCTGAATATTCCTATAACCTTCGGCAATGGCGTTAAGGGGAATAGCTATGGAATCGAATTGTCGGCCACGTCCCGGCTGACAAGCTGGTGGAGTCTCCGTGGCGGGTACACTTACTTGAAAAAGAACCTGTTGGTCAAGCCAGGCAGCAATGACCAGAATCAAGGAACCGCCGAGAGCGACGATCCCGAACACCAGGTCCTGCTCCAATCTACTATGGAGCTTCCCGGCCGTATCGAATTTGGGGCGTTTATACGGTATATAGGCAAGCTGCCCAAGCCTTATGTCGCCGATTACACCGGATTGGATCTACGCATAGGATGGAAATTAAGCAAGGCGGTCGAGCTGGATGTCGTCGGACAGAATTTGCTGAACAGTCCCCACACGGAATTCATCCCTACATCCCCTTCATCCCGTCAGATAGAACACAGTTTATACGGAAAGATCATATGTCGATTGTAAAACGATATATAAATAAGTGGTCCTGCATACGATGCCTGTTCGCTCCATTATTGCTGATCACCAATTTAGCGTTGGTGGCGCAGGCACCTCCATCCCGGGAATACGAGCTAAAAGCCCTGTTCTTATTCAATTTCACCCAGTTTGTGGAATGGCCGCCCGCTGCCTTTTCAAATGACCAGGCGCCGCTGGTCATCGGTGTCATAGGAAAGAACCCCTTTGGCGCCCGCCTGGCGGACATTGTCTCGGGAGAAAAGGTGAATGGGCATGCAGTGACCGTTCAGTATTACACCGACGTGGAAGAGATCGGCGCCTGCCATATCCTTTTCATCAACTTCTCCGATGCAAAAAGAACAGAACGGGTCCTCGATGTCTTGAAAGGCAGAAATATCCTCACCGTAAGCGATATGTCAGGTTTTTCGGCAGAAGGTGGAATGATCCGTCTGTTTACCAGGAATAATAAAATAAGGTTTGAAGTTAACCTGGAAGCTTCCAGGGCAGCCGGGCTGATCATAAGCTCCAAACTGTTGAGGCTGGCAGAGATCTTTACTCCATTAAAAAACATTTGAACGATGCTATTCAAGGATATGCCCATACGCAGGAAGCTGATGAGAATCATTTTCTTTATCAGCGGCGTCGTATTGCTGGTGATGTCCATAACTTTTTTTATCTACGGGTACCACTCATTCCGCAAATCAAGCAGGGAGAAACTCTCGGCCATCGGAAAGATCATTTGTGCAAACAGCACGGCAGCGCTTGCTTTTGACAACCATCGGGACGCAAGAGAGATCCTGTCCGCCCTGAAGGCCGATCCTCATGTTGTAGCGGCAGTCCTTTATGACACAAATGGCAAACTCTTCGTCCAATATCCTTCAGAGCTTGACATACATGACATCCCTGTTAAACCCGGACCGGAAGGTTACCGGTTCGTCCATTCCCGGCTGGAAGGTTTTGAACCTGTACAAATGGGATCAAGGCAGCTCGGCACATTGTATTTGCAATCCGACCTGGGCGATATGTATGAAAAGTTCCGTGGTTATGCCATCATCACGATCCTGGTGGTAATCCTGTCCCTTTCACTGGCCTGGATGCTTACCCGTTTTCTGCAGAAAAGCATTTCACAGCCGATACTGGCCCTGGCGGGAACGGCCAGGACGATCTCGGATCAAAAGGATTATTCCGTGCGGGCAGTGAAGAGGGGTAATGATGAGCTGGGCGCTCTTACCGACGCTTTCAATGACATGCTGGTACAGATCCAGGAGCAGACCCTGGCGTTGAACGAATTCAATCACAAGCTGGAGCAAAAGGTGACGGAACGTACCGTCCAATTGGAGACCTTGAATAAGGAATTGGAAGCTTTCTCTTATTCGATCTCGCATGATCTGCGGGCCCCCTTGCGGGGTATCGTCGGTTTCGTGACTATATTGGAGGAGGACTACACCAGCAGGTTGGACGAGGAAGCTAAACGGATCACGGGTGTCATAAAATCCAATACCTTGAAAATGGGCCGTCTGATCGACGATCTGCTGACCTTTGCGCGAATGGGAAGGAAGGACATTGAAAAGACAGTCATCTCGATGGATGCAATGATCCGGGAGGTGATACGGGAGATCGTGCCTGAAGATAAAAATGGTCATATCCAATGGGTG
>DASZVM010000312.1:0-3401 GCA_035547295.1 Puia sp.
AAGGTCAGCGAAGACGGCAAGACAGCCTATAGAGTGGACATACAGCTGGGACGGCAGAACACGGACTACTATGAAGTCCTCTCCGGTCTGAAGCCGGGGGACAAAGTGGTCACCTCCAGCTATGAGAACTATGGGAATATGCAGGAATTAGTATTGAAAAAGTAACATCGTGACGAGTAAGATCGTCTCAGATGAATAACCAACAAAAACCAAGATCATGCGACTCAAGCTCCTTTACACACTGATGCTGATCCTCTGTCTGAGCGCTTTCGCCTCGTCAAAGAATGAATGCGCCCATCCCATACGGGATTGCAACCCGGGGGCAGGTAAGAATACCCCTGCCGGGACAGTAAAAGAGTTATCCAAAGAGGTATCTGAGGAAAGGCCGGAATTCTCTACCTTTCAGTTCGTTAAATTTCTCTACATATAATAAACACCGTAAACGACTCTAACTACAACTACACTATTCATCTAAACGCTAAAAACATGATCAAGATCACGGACCTTCAAAAAGTATACCGTACCGAAGAAGTGGAAACCGTTGCGTTAAACCATCTCAGCTTCGAAGTAAAGGAAGGAGAATTCGTTTCCGTCATGGGTCCCTCCGGCTGCGGAAAATCCACGCTCCTCAATATCCTGGGCCTGCTCGATGATCCCGATGGCGGCAGCTTTGTATTCAACGGCACTGAAGTAGCGCACTTTAACGAACGCAAAAGGGCCGACCTCCGCAAACGCAACATCGGATTCGTATTCCAGAGCTTTAACCTTATCGACGAGCTCACGGTATTCGAGAATGTGGAGCTTCCCCTCATCTACCTCGGCGTGAAAGGTCCCGAACGCAAACAACGCGTGGAAACCGTGCTTGATAAAATGCAGATCATGCACCGCCGTAATCACTACCCTCAACAATTGTCCGGCGGTCAGCAACAACGTGTAGCCGTAGCCCGCGCCGTCGTCAATAACCCCAAGCTGATCCTGGCCGATGAACCTACTGGTAACCTGGACTCCTCCAACGGTAACGAAGTGATGCAGCTTCTCACCGACCTGAACGAACAGGGTACCACTATCATCATGGTAACGCACTCCGAGCACGACTCCCGCTACAGCCATCGCATTATCCGCATGCTGGACGGTCAGACCGTTACGGAGAATATACTAGTCTAAAATTTCTCTTTATGCTGAGGAATTATCTCAAGATCGCCTTCCGGAACATGGCGAAACATAAGGTTATTTCCTTTATTAACCTGTTTGGGCTCACCGTGGGCATCACCTGCTGTCTGCTCATCCTGACCTATATTATCCACGAGGTCAGCTATGACAAATACAACAGCAAGGCCGGCCGCATCTACCGGGTCACCCGCAGCTTCAACAACAAGGAAGGCATCGTCTCCCTCCATCTGGGTGCGGTAGCACCGCCCTTCGGTCCCTTGTTGAAGAACGAGTTTCCCGACATCGAGAAGGTCACCCGCATCTACCCCGTCGGCACGGTTCCCATGCGCTACGATGAAAAGATCTTTTCCGAAAAGGACGTGTATTTCGGCGACGAGAACCTCTTCGGCATTTTCGATATCCCCCTGGAAAAAGGCAATCCCCGCACAGCCCTTACCGAACCTTATTCGGTCATCCTCACCCCCGACGTTGCTGAACGGTACTTTGGTAATACAGACCCGGTAAATAAGGTCATCCGGCTCAACAACCAATTCAACTTCAAGGTCACCGGCGTCTTTAAACCCTTCCCCGACGCCGCCCACTGGCATCCCCGCATGATGCTGTCCTTCGCAACCCTGAGAGACACCGCGCTCTACGGCGAAAAAGCCCTGCAGACCAACTGGGGCAACAATTCTTTTTTTACTTATCTGCTCCTGCCGCCCCACTATCCCGTAAAGAGCATCGAAGCCCGTTTTCCCGCTTTCCTGGATAAGTACATGGGTAACCCCGGCGACTCAAAACCCTCCAGCTGGACCAAACTGTATCTGCAGAAACTAACGGACATCCACCTTACCTCCCATCTCGATGAAGAGATGGAGGAGAACGGAGATATCAAACGGGTCTATATTTTCAGCGCCATCGCCCTGTTCATCCTCCTTATCGCCTGCATCAATTATATGAACCTCTCCACGGCCCGCTCGGCATTGCGCGCCAAAGAGATCGGGATCCGGAAGACTTCCGGCGCCCAGCGCAGCGAGATCATCTTCCAGTTCCTCAGCGAATCCGTGCTGATCACCATCCTGGCAACCGTCCTGGCCGTCGGTCTCACCTGGCTGACACTCCCCCTGCTGAATACAGTGACGGGACTCAGCCTCTCCATGCACAATCTCATTATTCCGGGCGTGATCGTCCTTCTGCTGCTGACACCCTTCGTGGTAGGGATCATCTCCGGCATCTACCCTGCCATGTTCATGTCCTCCTTCCAGCCCGTAAAAGTGTTGAAAGGACTCTTCAAGGCCGGCAGCGGCAGCATCTCTTTCCGGAAAGTGCTGGTAGTCGCGCAGTTCGCCATTTCCATCATCCTCATCATCTGCACGGCCATCGTATTCCAGCAACTGCACTATATGCAGGAGAAATCCCTGGGCTTCGACAAGGAAAGGATCGTCGCCATCGGGTATGACGAAGCCACCATGAATAATGTTTATGGGTCCTTCCGCAACGAATTGCGCAACAACGCTTATATAAAGGAAGTGGGCCGCTCATCCCGTATCCCCAGCATCAGGCTGCTGGACGAACAGGGCGCTTCCACGGAGAGCGGCGATTCGCTGAAGCCTGTCAGCGCGGACATCAAATACGTGGCCACGGATTTTGATTTTGTCCCCACGTATGGCCTGCATATCGTGGCAGGACGGAATTTTTCACGCGCCTATGGCACGGATACCACCTCTTTTTTACTGAACATGGCAGCCACCCGGGCCCTGGGCCTCCGGCGCCCGGAACAGGCCGTTGGACATAATTTCGAATACGGCGGTATAAAAGGCAAGATCGTCGGCGTGCTGGATGACTTCCACTTCGAATCCATGCACCAGCAGATCTCACCGCTGGTATTTGCCATGACCCCTCCCGGTACGCCCGGCTTCCACTATAACTGGATCTCCATAAAGATCGCCGGGAACAATGTCACCGCCGGACTCAACTACCTGGAGAAGACCTGGAAGAAATATATGCCTCAGACCCCTTTCGAATACACATTCCTTGACGAGAAGTTCGACCAGCTCTATCGCAGCGAGCAACGGCAAGGTACCCTGTTCACCACTTTTTCAGGTATCGCCATTTTTATCGCTTGTCTGGGTCTGCTGGGTCTCTCCGCCTTTGCCATCTCCCAACGTATCAAAGAGATCGGTATCCGGAAAGTACTGGGAGCCAGCGTCAGCAGCATCGTCGTCCTTTTGTCAAAGGATTTTCTGAAGCTG
>DASZVM010000313.1:0-7127 GCA_035547295.1 Puia sp.
GCCGATTCCTTAACGGCCCGCTCACCTTTTCTGCTGGTAAACAAAAAGGAAATAGAACAGATAAGAAATGACATCACAGATACCGCCGGATGGAAATACAATAGCTGGATACTATTAAAGAAAAATGCGGATGAGCTGTTGGACCAGGAGTTGGAAATACCACCCCGGGGAGGCAATTGGGAACAGTACTATATCGGACCTTCCGGATATAGCCTTATAAGAGGTAGATTGATCGGTAACTGGCAATGGGAGCACCTTGATACCCTGACCGGAGAGGTGATGAAAGGTGACACATCTGTTATCAACAGGGATTACGACGGCGTGATCATTGGAGGCATACACAATGCATGGGCGCTGGGAGCCTTACAACTGGGATTGGCTTTTCAGATCAGTGGTAACCCCGCCTATGCGGGGAAAGCAAAGGGAATACTGCTGGCCTATGCAGACCTGTACCCCGGCCTGCCAATCCGGAATAAGCAAAATAACCTGAGACCTGATGTCAACGGGGTGGGAAAGATACATGTTCAGAACCTCAATGAGGCCATTTGGCTAATGGATATGGCACAGGCGGCCGACCTGATTTGGAACACATTAAATTCCAAAGAGCGGGAGAAGATCATCCACCGGCTATTTTTACCAGGCGTGTCTTTGTTTACAGTTAATAGAACGGCCTGGAACATTCAATGCTGGCAAAATGCGGCCATGGGCATGATAGGGTTTCTGATAAATGACAAGAACCTGATCCACCGGGCCATGGCAGACAGCCTGTACGGGTTTAGCGCCCAGCTCAAAAATGATGTGGGACGCGAAGGCATCTGGGCAGAACCAACATTGAATTATCACTTCTATTCCCTGGAAGCATTGATCCAACTCGCCATAGCTGCGCGTAATTATGGTTATCCGGTCGATACAAGAGATCTTCAAAAGATGTTTGATGGCCCTCTGGACCTATGTAATGAAAGCTATTCGATACCCGCATTTAATAATTCGGGTATTACCCATCTGCCGACTATGGAAAGCTATTTATACGAATGGGCCTACGCGGAATATGGGGATGACCGTTATCTCCCTGTTCTCATCGGTCAACAGCGCGGCAGGTTTCGGAATTCCGGTCCTCATTTCACAGGCTGGGGGCTTCTATTCGGGAAAAAAAATGTACATCAGCCTCCTCCCGGGTTAAGATCACGCATACATTCCAAATTCTTTTCGGATATGGGCGTTGTCATGCTTTCCGCAGAAAAACAAGATAAAAACCTGATCTGTTATGTGAAATACAATAACCATAAGGACCCGCATTCTCATCCCGACAATCTTGCTTTTGATCTTGTAAAAGGCAGAGAGAACCTTGTTATATTATCTGGCGCAAGCAATTATTATTCACCTTTGTATCTTGCCTGGTATAAAAATACACTTTCCTCCAACTCATTCCTTGTCGACGAAAGGCCGCAAAAGGAAACCATTGGCAGATGTCTTGCATTCGGGAAATCGGATACCATAGCTTATACCATCGTGGAAAATTCCAACATGTACAGTTTCCCTCATGGGATAAGGACTGTTGCATTGCTGACAAACGATCTTGTGTTCATTTTTGACCAGATCAATGCAGGCACTTCCCCTCGGCTATTGGACATCACTGTGCATCCTGGCGGGAGATGGGCCGTAAATCAGCCGGGCGTTCCATGGTCCGACACTACAACAGGATATAATCTCATTCGTGGAGCAAAGATCTCCACAGACATGCAAGAAGGTTATATTTCTACCGTTCTGCCTTCCGGTCGAAGAGTTATGATTAGTGCCAGACAAGATTCCATGATGCACATTATTACGGGATATGGTAAAAAATACCTGGGGCAGGACCTGCCGATTGCTATTTATCGCCGGAAAGCTGATCGGGCGGTCATGGCGTGGTGTATTTCCTCGGTTGGAGAAAAAGTAAAAATAGCGATGAACCACCTGATGGGCGCTAATGGTAAACTACTCGCTCTTTCGACGGCAGCAAAAGTCTCTATACAGGACCGTCAGGGAAGGATATGGACTGTCATTATTAACCCATATAAGGTCCCGCTTGCCGAAAAGGAGGGAAATGAAAAGGACTTTATCTTGAGTCATCGACCTGCGGAACAAAGGCAATCCCCCTGATCAGCCCGCCCAGCTTACTGTTTTTGTTGCTGAGATCCCTGACCAGTTGAGGTTTCATAATGGCCTTATAGCTGGCCGGCGTTGTTGCCAGATCTACAATCTCCTTCAAATGATTATTTTCGGCGGAAGGAGTCCTGGATATCCCAGAGGTGGCATACAGGACAGGATTGCCTGCATTATTGATGACCCCGGTAATGCCGAAATAGCAGGAGTCCTTCGGCGCATAGTCATATCCGCCCGCGGGCTCCCATACGTTATTAGTGTCCTTGTAATATTTGTATATACCGTACTGATCAGATGCGGGAACTGCGCTGGCATTGCTGATATACATGACGTCTGGTCCCGGAATTCCGGCGTCCAGATCGAAAAGGACAATTTGACTTGGTTTGAAAGACAATACATCGGCAACCACACCCTTGGTGTTGAATTGAAGGGAAGTACTGATATTACCTGCCGGGATGAGAGGCAAGCCCCCCAGGGAACCCACCAGGATCACTTTTTTGTGATATCCTGCAACAGCAAAAAGGTCGCCTCCGAAGATCTCAAAGCTTTTGATGGATTCATGACTGGAAGACACCACCGTTATTTTCGAGCCGCTCAAGCTTGTGCATGCTATTCCTTTTAAGCCCTGGTTGCTACCCATCCATAGGTTGGTCCCATCGTCCGAAATAACTCCTTCAGGAATAGCGCTCCGGTAATTACCCGCGTGCATTATATCCGGCAGCCATGTGGAAAGATCTACCCTGCCCTTTTGATCAATCTCGGCTATGATCCTTCCTGTCACGAGATAGGGAGGCGTATTAGTAAGATCAAAGATCGCTCTCCCGGCAAGGATAGTGTCATATCCCTGAACTGTAAGAAAGCGGCGGTTTCCCGAAAGGGTCAGGTAGCCTTCATAGGGATTGGCGGTATTGAAGATAGCTCCGGATGATGAACGGACGTTCGCCGGCAGATCGATGCTTTGAACAGGCTGGAATGTATTGCCCTCTCCGGCGTATTCGTCTATGTGGATCGGAGCGGATAGTCCGTCCATCGGAAAATACGAAGAGTCGGAAGAAAGCCCATTTTTCCCATTTGTACCCCCAATACGCAATACGGCGATGTGCCCAGCTGTAAAAGACTTTTGTGCCTGGGATGAAAGAGAAAAAAATATTGTGATACATAGACCTGCCAGTGCACCTAGCGCATTTCCGGACCCCCGGATGGATCGTCGTCTTTGCATATCCGAAAATACAAAAGAAAGGCATTTATACTAACTTGCCAGGAGCTAAAAATACCTGTATGCGCTACAAACGGATGCCTATCGAGATCGAATCCCCCGAGCAGATGGGGTATGACAGGATAAGGAACAACCTTTCCGAAAGTTCATACACCGACGCATTGCTCAGGGACATCGGCGATCTATCCCCTGTATTGAAAGACCTGGTGCTATGTTACGGCTCGCATGCGGGGCATGAAGGACTCCGGGAGCTTATCGTAAAAGACACCGCTGCGTTCGCCAAAGAGGATGTCCTGCTCACGATGGGCGCTGCTGCCGGTCTTTTTATCATCGCTACTACCCTCCTGGAGCCCGGTGACGAGCTGATCGTCGTACGTCCCAATTATGCCACCAACCTGGAAACACCCAGAGCCATCGGTGCCCGGCTGCATTATATCGATCTTCGTTTTGAAGACGGGTTTGCCCTGGATCTGCAGGCTGTGGAAAGGGCGATCACCAGCAGGACAAAGTATATCTCCGTCACCACTCCCCACAATCCCACCGGCGTATGTCTCAGCCATAAGGAGCTGCAGACGCTGACGGTGCTGGCAAAAGAGAATGGCGCATATCTGCTGGTGGATGAGACCTACCGGGATATGAAGTTCGGGGAGCCGCTGCCCCTGGCCGCAACATATGGGAATAACGTGATCAGCATCTCATCCCTGTCAAAGACATACGGTCTGCCCGGTCTGCGCATAGGATGGATCATCTGCCGTGACCAGCGGCTGATGGAGCGTTTTCTGGCAGCCAAGGAACAGATACATATCTGCGGCTCTCCGCTGGACGAAGAAGTGGCATTCCGTTTTATGCAGCAAAGGGAGGGACATTTCCAGCGGATCACCCGTGATATACGCGAAAAATTCGCAACTGTAAAGACCTGGATGCAGGGACAGGATGACCTGGAATGGGTAGAGCCGGAAGGAGGGTGCGTCTGTTTTCCCCGGATAAAGCGACCGGCGCAGACGGATATCGACGGATTTTACGGAAAGCTGCTGAAAAAATACGGTACGTACGTAGGACCCGGGCATTGGTTTGAAATGCCGGATCATTATATGCGTATCGGATTCGGCTGGCCTGCCGCGGGCAGCCTGGAAGAAGGGTTGAAAGGAATTACCGAAAGTTTGCGGGCATCGGGCCGGGCCCGGGGATGATCATTCCAGCGTCCGGACATAGGCCGTCAGCCTTGTCTTCTCTTCCTCGATCCAGCTTTTTGCGATAGTGAGCCCGTTGGAAAGATGGGCAAAGTCGTCGTGCAGGGATGGGAAGCTTTCCTGCTGACAATTATCTTCAAATTTCTGACATTCGGACTGGAATGTAGTGAGACCCACATAACCCAGGAGGGGTTTTATCTTGTGCACTGCGCTTTTGAGAGCAGGGATATCGCCTGACCTGTAGCATAGAAATACGTTTTGCAGCATGGGACCGTATTCGCCTGCCACGTCTGTAAAGGTCTCCTCGATCAGGATATAGTCGTCGTCGTATAACTCACTGATATATTGGCTATTAAAGCGACTATTAAACACAAAATCCTTATCGTTGGCGCGACTGTTCATAATTGACTAAGGGTTTTATCCTAACGGCTAATGTAATATTTTTATTATCCGGGTCGTTGTCTAAATAGAAATCCTTAAATCCGAACTTGAGCAACTACTTACTTCTGACCTGCAAATCCTTCTATGAGGACGTCGTGTATTCCGGCCTGGGAAAAGAGCCGTCTATTCCCAACCGTAAACAGATAGTCAGATTTAACCAGTTCATACTGCTGATACTTGTCGCCAATTTTGTCTGCGTAATTTCCTACTTCTGTTATGGGCTGTATATCAGCGCGTTGATCAATCTCAGCGCTGCCTATATCTTTATCATGGCCTATCAGCTCAACCTGAGAAGGCATTACCTGGTGGCCCGGATGCTCTCTGTCCTGAACCTGAACCTTTATCTGGCGGTGATGAATTACATGGAAGGGCTGCGGGCTGCGGAATACTTTTATTACTGGCCGTATTTTCTTGTCATCACCTTTATCGTCAGCTTTAAGAGAAGCCTTCCGGAGCTGAGCTTTTCCTATACCGTCACGATCCTTTCGCTGTGGTTCTGTTATACCCAGTGTCCCCAGGAGAACCATTACCAGGTGCATATCACGGGGATGTTCACCAAGCTGCACGACAGCAACCTGGTGATCTCGATGGTGCTTACCGCCTTTTTTTCCTATGCCATTATACGGATCAACCGTAATAACGAGATCGCGATATTAAAAGAAAAGCAGTTTGTCGACACGATCTATAACACTTCGCTGGATGGCGTATTCATATTGGATGCGGAGGCCCTTGTCATTACGGATTGCAACAGCCGTGCGGTGGAGCTCCTGGAGATAGGGGACAAGAAGGACATCGTAGGAGCGCCGATGGATAGCTTATTTACGCGAGAGCATATCAAGATATTTAAGAATATCCGGCAGTATCCGGGAGAAGCGGGTAAGGGATGGCAGGGCGAATTGACCTTTACTTCGAAAAAGGACAATACGGTGTTTGGCTATGTGAATGTGGTGCCGTTTGTGGACGATACCCATCACTTCTGGAAGATCAGCATCCTGGACCTTTCGGAAATAAAGATGACGAAGTTCGAGCTTATGAAGGCCAAGCAGAAAGCCGAGGTGGCTTCGCGGGCAAAGACCCGTTTCCTCTCCAATATGAGCCATGAGCTGCGTACGCCTCTCAACGGTATTATCGGCACTTCCAATTTGTTGTTGCAAGAAGATTATTTGCCGGAGCAGAAGTCCCACCTGGATGTCCTGAAGCTTTCCTCTGAGCATATGATGGTCCTTATCAATGAGATCCTTGACTTTAATAAAATAGAGTCGGGAAAGGTGGAGCTGGAGAGTGTGCCTGTAAATATCAGGACGCTTCTGAGGAAGCTCGAGACGCAGTTCTCCGTACAGGTGCAGGAGAAGGGGCTGGCTTTCCTGATAGATGTCGATGACAAGCTGGAGGCGGAGTTCCTTACGGATGAAACGAGGCTGAACCAGGTGTTGAGCAACCTCTTGTCCAATGCCATCAAGTTCACGCACAAGGGATTTATCACGTTGGGGGCCCGGAAGGTCTCTTCGTCGAGCAAGAAATCCGTGGTGCAGTTTATGGTCAGGGATACGGGCATCGGCATTCCTGCGGGCAAGCAGCAGGAGATCTTTGAAAGCTTTACCCAGGCCGATACGGATACCACGCGGAAGTATGGGGGGACGGGGTTGGGTCTGGCCATTACCAAGAGGCTTGTCAGCCTGTTCTCGGGTGAATTGATGCTGGACAGCAGAGAGGGGTTGGGCAGTACTTTTTATTTTTCGGTAGAGCTGGAGATCAATGAGAATGGAAAGATCTATATCAACGATGAGAAGGTAAAGAAGCTGCCTTCTTTTGGCCGGATACGGGTGCTGATGGCAGAAGACAATGCCGTCAATATGTCCGTGGCCAGGAAGCTGCTGAACAAATGGGGGATAGAGGTGCATGAGGCTGTCAATGGCAAAGAGGCGGTGCAGAAGTTCAGGAAGGGGGCATATGAGCTGGTGCTGATAGACCTGGAGATGCCGGAGATGGATGGGGTTACGGCTTTGTCCGAGATCAGGAAAGTCGACAGTGAAGTGCCTGCCATCGCATTTACCGCGGCTGTCTACGAGGATATGCGGGCGGACCTTATGAAGAAGGGTTTTATGGAAGTGGTGCCAAAGCCGTTCCGTCCCGAGGAG